>JBAYRG010000435.1:0-2567 GCA_041676805.1 Proteiniphilum sp. | reverse complement strand
TGAACTAACCAAAAAACCAAAACTTTATGTACCTTTGAGGGATTTTATGCAAAGAAAATAATAACTTATCATTTATGACGAATCCAATTGTAAAGCAAATCGAGCTGTCAGACGGACGCACGATTACGCTGGAAACGGGGAAAGTGGCAAAACAGGCCGATGGCTCCGTCACTCTTCGTATGGGTGACACCATGTTGCTGGCTACCGTTTGTGCCGCCAAAGATGCAACCCCCGGAACCGATTTTATGCCGTTACAGGTTGAATACAGAGAAAAATTTGCCTCCTCCGGACGATTTCCGGGTGGATTTTTGAAACGTGAAGGAAGACCTTCCGACTCGGAGGTGCTGACCAGCCGGTTGATCGACCGCGCCCTGCGCCCCCTCTTTCCCGATGACTACCATGCCGATGTTTTTGTAAATGTGATCCTTTACTCCTCCAACGGCGAAGATATGCCCGACGCGCTGGCCGGACTGGCCGCTTCCGCGGCGCTGGCCGTTTCCGACATACCTTTCAACGGGCCGATCTCGGAAGTGCGTGTGGCACGTGTCGACGGGCAATTCGTGGTGAATCCCACCTTCATGCAATTACAGCTGGCCGATATGGATATCATGGTGGGCGCTACCATCGACAATATCATGATGGTGGAAGGTGAGATGAATGAGGTATCCGAAACAGAGATGCTCGATGCCATCAAATTTGCCCATGAAGAGATCAAAAAACATTGCCGTGCCCAGATGGAACTGGCCGAAATGGCAGGCAAAACGGTAAAGCGCACCTACTGCCACGAGGAGAACGATGAGGAACTCCGCAAGCAGGTATGGGACAAATGCTATCAGAAAGCGTATGCGGTAGCCTCTTCGCAAAATCCCAACAAACATGAGCGGATTGAGGCTTTCGAAGCGATCCTCTCAGAATTCCTGGAGTCGCTTCCGGAAGAAGAAAGAGACGAGAAAAAAGCACTCGCGGGAGTCTATTACCATGCAGTGGAAAAAGAGGCGATGCGCCGTTGCATCCTCGACGAAGGAAAACGCCTCGATGGCCGCAGCTCCACCGAAATACGTCCTATCTGGAGCGAAGTGGATTATATCCCGGGACCACATGGCTCGGCACTCTTCACCCGTGGTGAGACACAGTCGCTGACAACCGTCACGCTGGGCACCAAATTAGATGAGAAAATTATTGATGATGTACTGGTGCACGGTACCGACCGTTTCCTGCTGCACTATAATTTTCCGCCCTTCTCTACCGGGGAAGCCCGTCCGCAGCGCGGCACAGGCCGTCGGGAAATTGGACACGGCAACCTGGCGCACCGCGCCCTCAAACGGATGATCCCGGAAGGATATCCTTACGTGGTACGCGTGGTGTCGGATATCCTCGAGTCGAACGGTTCATCTTCAATGGCGACCGTCTGCGCCGGCACACTGGCGATGATGGACGCGGGGGTAACCCTCAAGAAACCGGTAAGCGGTATCGCCATGGGATTGATCTCCGAAAACAAGGGACAGAATTTTGCCGTCCTTTCCGATATCCTGGGCGACGAAGACCACTTGGGCGATATGGACTTTAAAGTGTGCGGTACCAAGGACGGGATCACCGCCACACAAATGGATATCAAAGTGGATGGACTCTCCTACGAGATCCTCGAGAAGGCATTGGCACAGGCCAAAGCTGGCCGTGAGCATATCATGGGCAAGATGATGGAGACCCTCTCCGAACCGCGTGCCGACCTGAAACCACATGCCCCGCGCATCGAAGTGATCGAGATCCCGAAAGATTTTATCGGCGCCGTGATTGGCCCGGGTGGAAAGATCATCCAGGGAATGCAGGAAGAGACCGGCACTATCATCACCATCGAAGAGATCGGCAACAAGGGACGTGTGGAGATATCGGCCAACAACAAAGCCTCTATCGATGCCGCCATGGCGAAGATAAAAGGTATTGTAGCCATCCCCGAAATCGGTGAGGTGTACGAAGGAACCGTGCGTTCGGTAATGCCTTATGGCGTTTTCGTCGAGTTCCTCCCCGGAAAAGACGGACTCCTCCATATCTCCGAAATTGAGTGGAGACGGTTGGAAACAGTGGAAGATGCGGGCATCAAGGAAGGCGATAAGATTCAGGTGAAACTAATGGATATCGACCCGAGAACCGGCAAATTCAAACTCTCCCGCAAAGTATTATTGCCACGTCCCGAAAGACCCGAAAGACCCGAGCGTCCTGAACACCCGGAACGGTCCTGAAAGAGGTGAATGCCCTGAAAGAGATGCGATCAGGGTACAGAAGAATAAGCAAACAAATATGATGTATAGTAAAAGCGAGCCCTTCCCGGCTCGCTTTTTTGTAACCTCTCGAGATTTCGGGATGCTTCTCGGCCAGATTCCCGACCACCGCAAGCGGCGCACGTACCAAGTGGCGGAGATCCAAACTCAAGCAAGCTTGGTTTTTCGCTCGGCTTTCACTATATTTGCAACCTAAATCGTCGATTTAAGAACAAAAACACACTATTGAGCAGGATTTCTGTATATTTTGCAATCTACAGGAACCAAACTAAAAGATATGCACAAACAGTT
>JBAYRG010000434.1:0-2576 GCA_041676805.1 Proteiniphilum sp. | reverse complement strand
CGTCCGCCACACAACCACCGGCATCTTCTTGGACATTACCATCAAGGCGATAAAACAGATGTACAGATGGCAATCGATGCCGCATTAAAAGCCAAACCAGCTTGGGAAGCCATGCATTGGGAAAGCCGCGCCGCCATCTTCCTGAAAGCGGCCGAACTGATTGCAGGCCCATACCGTTATGAATTCAACGCGGTCACCATGATAGGTCAATCGAAGAACGCCTACCAATCGGAAATAGACGCGGTATGCGAGTTGATCGATTTCTTCCGCTACAACGTGAAAAATATGGATGCCATCTACCGGATGCAGCCCAACTCCTCTCCCGGCATCTGGAACCGTATGGTATGGCGCCCACTCGAAGGGTTTATCTTCGCTCTCACGCCGTTCAATTTCACTTCTATTGCAGGAAACTTGCCCGGAGCACCGGCGTTGATGGGAAATACCGTCGTATGGAAACCCTCAAAAACAGCTGTCTACTCTGCGCACCTTATTATGAAAGTGTTACAAGAGGCAGGATTACCCGACGGTGTGATCAATCTCGTCTATGCCGATGGAAGAGTTGCTGCCGATGTGATCTTCAACCACCGCGAATTCGCAGGCCTCCATTTTACCGGCTCCACCGGTGTATTCAACGGTATGTGGCAAACAATCGCCAACAATATGTCGAAATATAAATCCTATCCCCGTATCGTAGGTGAAACGGGAGGAAAAGATTATCTCTTTGCTGATGCGACTGCCGATGCGAGACAGGTGGCCACAGCGCTTACCCGGGGTGCGTTTGAATACCAGGGGCAGAAATGCTCGGCCGCTTCCCGCGCTTATATCCCTGCCAATATCTGGGAAGATGTAAAGAAGTTTATGGGTGAGGATCTCTCCACAATTACAATTGGCGTACCCGAAGATTTTTCCAATTTTGTGAATGCCGTGATCGACGAAGATTCGTTCAACAAGCTAACAAAGACTATTGATGACGCCAAAGCATCATCCGATGCGGAGATTGTTCTTGGAGGCATTTATGACAAATCGGCAGGTTACTTTATCCATCCTACTGTTATTTTGGCTAAAAAGCCTGACTACATCACGATGAAAGAGGAGCTTTTCGGACCGATACTCACCGTCTATCTGTACAATCCGGCAGATCTCGACAAAACACTGGACATCCTCGACACCACCACCGACTATGCCCTTACCGGCGCCATCTTCTCTACCGACAGAGCCACCATTGAAAAGATGACCGCCCGGTTGACACATACCGCGGGCAATTTCTATATCAACGACAAGCCCACCGGTGCTGTAGTCGATCAACAACCCTTCGGCGGTGGACGTGGTTCAGGAACCAATGACAAAGCCGGATCGGTATTCAACCTGTTACGTTGGGTATCGCCACAATGTATCAAGGAAACATTTGTTCCGGCAACGGATTATATCTATCCCAATTTCTTGGAGGAGTAATTTTATAAAACTATCCCATCATGGATAACGGTGGGATAGTTTTATTTTATACCTTTGCTTATATATGTGCGACAAGAATTAGTTTTATGAGAACTAAATTTTGAATTATCGGAACTGTATGCGGCGAAAGTCGCACGTACAGTTCTTAATGGGGAAAGCGGCGGAAACGCCACTGACCTACATAATAATCTTTTAATTAAACGATTATGGATGCAACAGTTAAAACAAGATCTCAACGGATTGATTTTTTTGTGCGTGAATTGAAAAAGAAACAACCGGATTTATTGGAAAAAGAACTAAACAGGCTTTATCTTTTATCAGATGCAGCCCGATTAGATGCATCTGTGTCAAATAACAGTATTACTTTAGAGGAAATTATAGAAGAAGTCAATGCTGTACGAAAAAACAGATATACGGGATAATAAAACAGTATTCGACACCAATCTTTGGATTAGTTACTTTATAACAGGTAAACTAACTGAATTAGTTGATATGATATTGAACAAAAGAGTGATATTATATCGTTCAGATGAGTTGACACAGGAACTAAGGGAGGTCATGTTACGCCCAAAAATAAAAAGATATTTTCCTTTGAACATCGATCAGTATCTTGCTCTTTACGAAAGGATAACTATCTATTGTAAGACGGAGGCGAAATTCAAAAATTGTACAGATGCCAAAGACAATTTTCTGTTCGATCTGGCATATCAATCTCACAGTAATTTCCTAGTATCAGGAGATAAAAAAGTGCTACAGACGCCTGTCAAGAAATCACTAAAAGTTTTAAACTTGTCTGATTATAAATCGATGATCGGGATAAAGTAGAATAAAAACTATTCCTATAGTATTTTGGAGAGACATAGTTGAATACTAAGACGGTATTTACAGGGTTTTCAGTTTCTTTGATAAAGGACAACTGGTCATTCTAATTAACGGATTTCAAAAGAAGACTCAAAAGACTCCGAAAAAGGAGGTTGAGAAAGCAGAGAAATTAAAAGAACAGTATTTCGATGAGAAAGAGAATGGACAATAATTTGACTTCCTTTGAAGATCATCTTGATCAACAATATGGCAAGGTGGGTACACCAGAGCGGGAAAAATTCGAAGAGGGATTTGAGGCCTTT
>JBAYRG010000433.1:0-2599 GCA_041676805.1 Proteiniphilum sp. | reverse complement strand
CGGATGAGTCTTCACGCCATTTCACCGACCTGCAAGGGTGGATCAACCAACATATTGCTGCCTCAGCCGATAAAGTTTATTTAATGATTTCAGGTATTCCATGGCAAATCAAGTGAATAAGCAGGAAGGTGGAAATTAGAAGTTAGAATTGAAAATCGGCGTAAGCCAAATTAGAAGTTGGAAGTTGGAATTGGTAATTGATAATTGGTAATTGGTAATTTAAAAAAGATGGATATTGAAACTGCACTACGTCAAAAGATTGACAGTCGCACAAAACCGGTGGGGTCACTTGGTAAACTCGAGGAAATTGCTTTTAAGATCGGCAGGATACAGCAAACAGTAACACCGGAACTACATAATCCGGCCATATTGGTATTTGCCGCCGACCATGGCATTGCCGATGAGGGTGTAAGCCCTTGTCCAAAAGAGATTACACACCAAATGGTGATGAATTTCGTCCATGGAGGCGCCGGCATCAATGTGTTCGCACGCCAACACGGTATCAACCTGAAAATTATAGATGCGGGTGTCGATTTTGATTTTCCGGAAGGGTCAGGTGTCATAAATGCCAAATTGGGTCGTGGCACACACAACATGTTGCATCAGCCGGCGATGAGTATCGAGACATGCCATAGGGCGATAGAAAAAGGTGCTGAATTTGTGCGTCAGGAATTTGAGAAGGGTTGTAATCTAATCGGTTTCGGTGAGATGGGTATCGGAAACACCTCTCCGGCATCATTACTGTTGCATAAATTTGCAGCTATCCCACTTGAAGAGTGTGTCGGCAGGGGTGCCGGACATGATGATACAGGTGTACGACATAAATGTGATGTCCTTCAACGGGTTGCGGAGAAATATAATCCCGTTACTCCTCTCGAAATTCTGGCCACTTTCGGTGGTTTCGAGATTGCGATGATGTGCGGGGCTGTACTCGAAGCAAAACGGTTAAATATGATCATTGTCGCCGACGGATTTATTGCTTCTTCCGCCTTTCTGACTGCATACGAGATGCAACCCGATATCCTCGAAAATACCCTTTTTAGCCACTCATCGGATGAAAAGGGACATATACTGATGCTCAGGTACCTGAAAGGCGATCCGATCCTGCATCTCAACCTGCGGTTAGGAGAAGGTACCGGCGTCGCCCTGGCCTATCCACTTATCCAATCGGCATTGATCTTCCTGAATGAAATGGCCGGTTTTGAAGAGGCTGGCGTACATGATGTCAGGAACGACTAATGTTCCCGCCAAGTAATATGAGTCGGGAAATGGTTCAACTTTAATGAGCAAGATAGATGAAACAGCAACTCAATCTCTTTTTCCACGCACTCCTTTTTTACAGCCGCATTCCGGCGGGTAAGATCGACTATTCGGAAGAGAATCTGACGAAAGCATTTCGCTATTTTCCGTTGGTCGGCATCATTGTGGGAGCATTCGGAGGAGGGATCTTTTCGCTGAGCCAATGGATATTCCCTATACCGGTCGCACTTGTAATAGCGATATTAATAATGGTACTGGCAACAGGAGCACTTCATGAGGACGGACTATCCGATTTTTTCGATGGCTTTGGAGGCGGACGTGACAAGGAACGTATTCTTACTATTATGAAGGAGAGTACCATCGGCGCTTATGGGGTCATCGCCCTTATCCTGTTGTTCCTGCTGAAATTTGTATTGTTGCTTTCCATCGACACATCACATATTGTAATGGCGCTCATCGCAGCACATGCTTCGAGCCGGATGATGCCCATCTTTTTGGTAAACAGTTCTCATTATGCCCGCACCGGAAATAGTAAAGCGATGCATACGCGTAGAAAAACAGATAGGAGCACACTCCTGATAGCGCTTGCTTTCAGCGTTGCTCCCTTGATCTTTATGCCTTGGCAAATCATTGCGATTGTCGTTCCTCTGTATGCTATAATCATGGTCTTATTGAAAAAATATACAGAGAGAAAGATAGGCGGTTTCACCGGAGATGTATTAGGCGCATTGCAACAATTTACAGAACTGGCGTTCTATCTTGTTTGTGTTGCGATATATCCTGCAATAAATTAAGAACCAAGAACCAAGAACCAGGAACCAAGAACCAAGAACCAAGACTCCGGTCAGCAATAATTGGTAATTCGTAATTGGTAATCAGTAATTGGTAATCAGTAATTAGTAATTTTCATGAAGCTTTATCTTGTCCGACATACACGCGTGGATATACCATCAGGTATCTGTTACGGACAGACTGATGTGGCGTTGGCAAACTCGTTCAACACTGAATTGGAGTTTGTCCGGTCAAGTTTATCCGGAATAGGGTTCGATCATGTTTTTTGCAGTCCCTTAAGCCGATGTGTAAGACTTGGAACAGCATTGGAGTATCCATTACAACTCGACGAGCGGCTAAAAGAATTGAACTTCGGCGAATGGGAAAATCAGACGTGGGATGAGATCTCAAAATCAGAGACCGGACAAAAGTGGTTTGCCGACTATCTGAACGAAAACTGCCCCAATGGGGAATCTTATCAGGAGATGTTGTGCAGAGTAGAGAGTTTTATTGGAGATTTACCTGAAACAGATAGCAATACACTGATTATAACGCATGCGGGAGTTAT
>JBAYRG010000432.1:0-2613 GCA_041676805.1 Proteiniphilum sp. | reverse complement strand
CGATGCCAACAACACTATCCTCAATGACCTGTTGATGATCAATGCGGAGGAGTACACCCCGGTAGATGATACATTCATGACAACTGGAAAAATCGAGAAAGTGGAGGGAACGCCGATGGATTTCAGGACACCTACCGCTGTGGGTGAACGTATCGACCAGTATGATTTCGACCAGTTGAAAAATGGCAAAGGGTATGACCATAACTGGGTACTGAATACCAATGGCGATATTTCTCAGGTTGCGGCTACCGTCTATTCCCCTGCTACTGGTATTCAATTAGAAGTTTATACCATTGAGCCGGGTATACAGGTGTACGCCGGGAACTTCCTCGACGGTACGGTAACCGGTAAGTACGGCGCAGTGTACGCTCAGCGTAATGCTATCTGTCTTGAGACACAGAAATATCCCGACTCGCCCAACAAACCCGACTGGCCTTCTCCTTACCTGAAGCCGGGAGAGAAGTATACCAGCTGTTGTATTTACAAGTTTACAGTGCAGGACTGACAGATTTATAAATAGAAATCTCGGGCTATCGCATTCATGAGGTAGTCCGAAATTTTTCTCTCCTATTGCTTTTATCACCTTTTATCGTTATTCATACCTTTCAAAATTGGAATATTATGGAATTAGAGTCAATCGAAAGCAAGATTGTTCAGATACAGGGATTGCAAGTGATTCTTGACCGTGATGTCGCCGAATTATATGGTGTAGAGACTAAGCGTATAAATGAAGCGGTACGAAATAATCCTGATAAGTTTCCAGAAGGATATATTTTAGAACTTTCTTCTGCTGATTGGCAGAACTTGAAGTCGAAATTTTCGACATCAAGTTGGGGAGGGATTCGAAAAATTCCTAAGGCTTTCGGAGAAAAAGGTTTATATATGTTAGCGACTATTCTTAAATCACCTAAAGCTACGGAAACTACCCTTGCTATCATTGAAACTTTTGCCAAGGTTAGGATATTATCCCGAACCATTGATCAATTATCAGAACAATCTGATAAAGAGCAACAGAAGTCAATGATGAAGAAAAGTAGCGAACTTATTACGGATATATTGAGCAACAATTTTCAAACTATCGGAACAGAGACAACTGTAGAATTGAATTTTTCGATTTTAAAAGTAAAGCATACGGTTAAGAAAAAGCCGAAAGGGTAGTTTATCTTGGGAGAGGCTTGCCTGATCCGAACTGTTTCTTATAAGAACCAGTCGATTACTTTCTTATAGCGCTCTATCTTGGTCATTATCCCATTCAATAAATTATCCTGCTATATCACTTTTCCAGACGGCTTCTTCTACCTCTTTGAATGCCGGAAATAGATATTGCCGTTTTTCACTACCGCTTTGGAATTGCCGTCATTCTCAATGATGGCGGTCACTTCACCTTTCAGCCGGATAGGTGGCGCATAACGATTATCCACTTCGGCACCTGCCATGCCGTCCACCTGTCTGCCAACCCCATCCTCGATGACCTGTTGATGATCAATGCCGATGAATATACTCCGGTGGATGATACATTTATGACGACCGGGAAAATCGAAAAGGTGGAGGGAACACCGATGGACTTCAGGACGCCTACTGCCGTAGGTGAGCGGATCGACCAGTATGATTTCGACCAGTTGAAAAACGGTGACGGTTATGACCACAAATGGGTGCTGAACACCAAGGGTGATATTTCACAATTGGCGGCTTCGGTTTATTCACCCGCTACCGGTATCCAACTGGAGGTATATACAATTGAACCGGGTGTGCAGGTATATGCCGGAAACTTCCTCGATGGTACGGTAACCGGTAAGAATGGTGCTGTCTATGGTAAACGCCATGCAATCTGCCTGGAAACGCAAAAATATCCCGATTCACCCAACAAACCCGACTGGCCTTCTCCCTATCTGAAACCGGGAGAAAAATATACCAGCCGTTGCATCTATAAATTTACTGTGCAAGATTGACTGGTTCCATAAATAGAAATTTCGGGCTATCGCATTCATGAGATAGTCCGAAATTTTTCTCTCCTATTGCTTTTATTACCTTTTATCAGTTCATAAACAATATCTTCGTTTGAACCCTTTGATTTTACAATGTCATTCCCTATGCCATTGCCCGTAGGACGTTTAAAAGATATAGTGAAGAAGCCTCCGTCTTTTGTAAATTCAGGCTCCGACAATCCAACTCCTTTCTTTTATAAACTGCTATTCTTTCTTCCTTTTTAAAAACTCAAATTTCTCTCTTTCAATCTTTAATAACTCCTCAAATAGTTTTACGGCTTGTTCCATTGAAAATTGATTGATATTTTCAACAGTTGAAACATTACCAATATTTGTAGCAGTTGCATGGGAATTCTCATAAAAGTTATTGGTATAATACAAAACAGTTTCTTCGGTAAACTTTTTCAGTCCCTCTTCGGTAACACCCAAAGCTTCAGATATCTGTTTCAGTTTATCATCATCTATTTTTTCAGTCTGCTCCATGCGGTGCGAGCTGGAGTTCGATCCGCCCCCGTCACACAAGATGACTATTGTATGCGCCTGTGCGTACTGCCTGTGCAGGTCCTGGTTCCAGACTCTGGCAATGTTGTCGCAGACAAATTTGGATGTGTCATGGTTGGTTCCCAGG
>JBAYRG010000431.1:0-2634 GCA_041676805.1 Proteiniphilum sp. | reverse complement strand
ATGTCTATGAGTTTGGCGTCATCATCGGCATGGCGGAAGAGGAGGCCATCCCCAGAATGCGGAATCATAAGGAAGTGGCTTCATTAGAGGAAGAGAAGCAGGTGCATATCCCCCCGCCCGATGCGGAAGTGCAATAAAGGATAAGTACTGCTCTCTCTGTTATATTCTTATTTCCAGATCAGCGATGCTTCCTGCCCAACGCGATCTGTCCCTGGTAGTTCCCTAACCGCCTTGTGGTGTCGGAGTTCAACATATAGACGCCGTTCACGATACGTAAGGTATCCCCCGGAATGCCGATGCAACGTTTGATAAAGTATCGGGCCATATATCCTCCGAGTTCTGTTTTTCCTCTTCACCACCAACAGCGGCATGAAGATAAAGATGCCGATAAATGACATGATCAGCCCGCCGATGGTGCCGGCTGTTAGGAACTCTCTTCCAATATAATTTGAGGTAATTGGGAGATCATATAAAACGGCATGTTAATTAACCGGAATTCCTTCTTTATAAGGGTTTTTACTTGATCGACACTATATGGTCCGGACCAAATCCTAATGGCAATGCCGTGGTTGGTTTCATTCATAAACTGGTGAATAGATTTTAGATGGGCGTTGTGCCCGCTTTTCACTTCTATCGGAATAATTTTTCCATCCTGCTGCCATATAAAATCCACTTCCGCGGAACTTCCCCGTTTATTCCGCATCCAGTAATTGAGTTTGAACCCTACATCAAAAGATAAGGCGCGTAGTTCTTGTGCTACTATTTGTTCCGCGGCCGCACCACGCCATGTGTCCATCAAGTCCTTATTGAACAGGTATTCCCTTTGAATGCCGGCTGAATAATTTACTAATCCGGCATCAAGCCAAAATAATTTGGGCGATTTTTTTAAATCGGATATGGCAGGTGGTATCGTTTGCGTTACCGGATAGGTTAACTCCAATAACATGGCTTTGGCCAATGTGCGAAAGGCTTCACCTGTTTCACGTGCTTTATAGGGAGATCCGGCAAACCCGCCGAAGGTAATATTCTGTCCGGAGAAGGCCCATCCCTCTTCCAGGATATAACGAATCACCGTGCCTTGTGTGGTGGTTTCCGCGTATTTCGCCACGTCGCTCTTGTAGGCATTCAACAGTTGATTGTATGTGGCTGACAAGGATACAATATCTTGTTCTGCCGCATAACGGGCCACCACTTCGGGCATGCCACCGATAAGTGCATATATGTTGAATAATTGTATGAATTCTTGGTGTAATGCCGTTGAGAATGAAGGCTCTGCCAGAATTTCAATATATCGACTATTCCCTGTGGCAGTTAGAAATTCGACAAAATTGCAAGGATGTAAAGCCATAAATTCCGCTCGTCCGACAGGTACCGGGACCTGTTTATCTAATACTGTTTCCAGTAAAGAGCCGGCAGCAATGACATATATTTCGGGAAGTTCCTCGTAGAAATAGCGCAGCAATGCAACTGTGTGTACAGATTGTTGAATTTCATCGATGAATAGCAGTGTCCGGCCTTCTTTACGTTTCACATTGCAATAGAGAAATAGAAGCGGGAGCAGTTTTTTTACTTCATCCGTACTTTCTATTAGCTGTTTTGCCGATGATTTTTCGAGGTTGACGGAAAGATAATTGTCAAATTTTTCCGCAAAGCGATTCACAACAGTCGTTTTCCCAACTTGTCTAGCGCCACGCAATATCAATGGCTTCCGATATGGATTTTCTGCCCATTTTTGCAGTTCAATTTCTATATTTCGTCTGAACATATTGTAAGTTTTTATAGTTCAGTTACAAATATACTATAAATGTTTCATTGCAGGGGTGTATTTTTCTATTTATCGTATCATTGCAGGGGTAAAAAATAGAAATAATGTATCATTGCATGGGTATTTCTCTCAAGTTTCTTTTATTGTTCCAAGGTTCGGAAGTTGTTTTAGTAGAGGTGGAAGTTAGAATAGGGCAGAACTTATAGTCTACACGTTCATTGAAAATTCAATTTGGTATCCCAAAGCATCCATCTAGGAGAAATTTCTCTTAAGTTATCCGTATCATATATTGTATCTATATGTCTGTGTTTGAACCAAAGGTGTTCTCCCGAATTGATAAATAGCATATCTCCGTTTCCTGTAAACATATACTGTCTTAGTTCGATCAATTCATCTGCGGCAGGATTGGGATATTTATACATGATTTCCCCGGTACTGATATCCTTGGCATAGAATAAATTAGGGGACAAGTTGTTTCATCGTTATCGCAATCTGAGTTGCTACAATGAAGGTTTCGTTCAATAATTTACATATCCTCAAGTGAAAGCGCTTTATATTCGACCGAGAACGTGGGATATTTAGCAATGATATCCTTAGCCTTCTGTTCCAAGCCTCCCAGACGGATACGTTGGGGATTGCGTTTTACTTCGCAGAACAGGAGCCGTTTTTCTGTTTCATTGATGGCTACTATGTCGATCTCATTTTCCCCTTTGGAATTCCAGTAGCCCTGGATGCCGGAAAACTGTTTTGATTCGACCATCATAGTACGGAAATATTTTTCCAATATGATCCCGCTATATGTTTTGTAATCCCGCTCTACGACATCACGGACATAATCGAAATTGTCAATTTCTATGGCGCTGCGGTAT
>JBAYRG010000430.1:0-2655 GCA_041676805.1 Proteiniphilum sp. | reverse complement strand
TTTCAAATTTCTCCTGGCCATAGCAACTCAGATCGCCGTAACCTAAATCATCGGTAATGATAAACACTATATTGGGTCTTTCCTGGGCATTAAGAGAGGTAAATGCTGCAGCGGAAAAAACCATTGTCAGAATTGTATTTTTCATATTGTTTTGTTCTTGTTATATTGGTAAAATTACAACAAATGTAGTGATGAAATATTATTTTTCAAAAGGAAATCTGAATCTTTCCACTTCCGCTCTTACGTGTGCCTCTCCGATTTTGACTTCCAACCGGGCAACAATATCGGGATATTGCGTTGCCACATCAAATAATTCTGCCGGGTCGGAATAGAGGTCGAATAATTGCATTTCTTTGTTTCTTTTGTGAACATTTCTGATAATCCCTTTCCAGTTATCCATCCTTATAGCTATTGAACCATCGTTCTCGGGGAACTCCCAGTATAAATAATCATGGGTTTCAATTTGTTTTTTGCCTGTAAGTTCAGGTAGAAAACTGATACCGTCTGTATCTGTATTCATTTTCAGTATCTCTGCAAAAGTAGGCATAATATCCCAGGCGGCGGCTACATGGTTTGAAATAGATCCGGACTTTACTTTACCCGGCCATGAAGTAATAAACGGTACACGGATTCCCCCTTCGTGTAAGGATGCCTTCCCCCATCCATATTCACTTTTGAAGGCTCCTGCGCTTCGAAACCAGGGTGAGTCGGAACCGCCATTAAAAGTCGGCCCGTTGTCACTGGTAAATAGAATCAGTGTGTTTTCATATAGGTTATTTTCTTTCAGATACGCTACCAACATCCCGATCTGTTCATCGAAATAAGAGATCATGGCGGCATAGGTTGCCCGGGGATAACGGGTCGGATAATAGCCTGCATTTCCTAAATAGGATTGTTCATCGCCAAATTTTCCCACATAATAATCAATCCATTTCTCAGGAGCCTGTAACGGAACATGCGGTACAGGAGTAGTCCACATCAATAGAAAGGGATCTTTTTTGTTTTCATCTACAAACGAAAGCATCTCATTAAACATCAGATCTGGTGCATAATCATTCTGGATAAATTTTTGATAACTCTTTTCATTAAGCGGATCGGCTGATGGATCCAGTTTAGTCCCCGGTTGAATGATCTGTTTGTTATTCAGATATTCCCGTTCTTCGTTCCTGTACAAGAAAGGCGGATAGTATGTGTGCGCCTGTCGTTGACAGTTATATCCGTAGAAAAAATCGAATCCCATTTTATTGGGAGTACTTTCAGAGCCGGGATAACCCAATCCCCATTTTCCGATGCAAGCGGTGCGATATCCTGATTGTTTAAAAAGTTGTGAGATAATGACGGTAGAGGCCGGCATTGGGCGTTGCCCTTCGAGAAAGGGATTTTCTAACATGGCCTGATGGCTCCCCACATTACCCCTTTGTCCCATTTCATCGTTACCCCTGATATAAGCATGTCCTGTATGTTTTCCGGTAAACAACACGCAACGGGAAGGGGCTGATACGGGGGAACCCGAATAAAACTGAGTGAAACGAATTCCCTGATCGGCAAGGTTGTCAATATTCGGCGTTTCTATTTTGGTTTGTCCGTAACAACCTAAATCACCATAACCCAGATCATCGGCAAGGATAAAGATGATATTCGGTTTGTCTTGTGCAGAAGCGGGCAAAATTGCCAGTAAGCCAAGTCCGGCTGTAATTAATTGTTTCATTTTATATTTGTTACTATTCTGTTGTCGGGATATTTAGTTTATTGATCAATGATTTATAAAAAGGATTTAATTCAAAATCGACAGGAGCGTTTACCTTTTGTTCCCAATTCGTTAACTTTGTTAATAAATCTCTTACCCTGAATGGATATTTCTTTGACAGATCAGTTAATTCACCGATATCCTTCTTCAAATTATATAGTTCGGTGTGGCCATCCTCAAAAAAGCGGATTAATTTCCAATCTTCTGAAATTATTGAACTATAAGGTGTTGCCCTGAATGAGTCACTATTCCCATACCCTTCTAAATATGCAGGAAAGAAAAAAAATAGATCTCTTTTACTCTCAGGACTATGCTGGCTGTATAATACATTTTTTAGTGAAATGCCATCCACAGTATGAGCGATGGGGATTGCTGCAAGATCGAGCAAAGTAGGAAATAAATCTGCCCCCATTACATTGGTGTGATTTGTACTGTTGCCCTCTATTTTATCTCCAAATGATATTATGAGAGGTATCCGGTTGCCTCCTTCATAAGGAGTTCCTTTTCCTCCTCTTAACGGATAGTTGTCGGATATGCCATGCAACATGCCTCCGTTATCCGACATAAAAACAATAATGGTATTGTTTAATTTGTTTTCTTCCTCTAATGCCTGTAATATTTTAGCAATACTATTATCAAGGCTCTCAATCATAGCTGCGTATTCGGGATTGTTGTGCCTTTTTCCTTTCTTTTTCCGGATATATTTTTCGACAATCTCGTTTTTAGCCTGAATAGGAGTATGAACGGCATAGTGGGAAAGATACAGGAAAAAAGGTTGTTTCCCTGCTGCTTTTATGTGTAAGACAGCTTCGTTTGTCAACCTGTCCGTAAGGTATTTATAGGTTGAATCGTTCAATTCTAAATTTGTCAGACATTGCTCGCTTTCACTGCAAAAAGGATAAAAATAG
>JBAYRG010000429.1:0-2657 GCA_041676805.1 Proteiniphilum sp. | reverse complement strand
TTTTTTCGGGAAAACATGCCCGATTTATAATAATTTATTGTAAAAAATTATCAACTAAATTATCCCTCCGACTTTTCGGAGTGGACTCAATTAATAATTAATTAAAAGTGTGATAATCAAAGTGTGTGGCATGCGCGAGGAGACAAACGTGCGTGAAGTGGAGCAGTTAGGAGCGGACTGGATGGGATTTATTTTCTATCCTAAGTCGCCACGTTATGTGGGGGAAGTTCTCCCTTTTTTGCCGGAGAAAGTAAAGAAGGTGGGTATTTTTGTGGACGAAGATGTTGATCGGCTCTTTACATTGGCTAAAAAGAACAACCTGGATATTCTTCAGTTGCATGGCGACGAATCTCCTGAGATTTGTAAAGCATTGCGTAAGAAAGGTTTTCTTGTGATCAAAGCATTCGGCATTACTGCGGGAGACCCTTTCCCTTCGAAGCTAACGAAACAGTATGAGGGCTGTTGCGACTATTTCCTCTTTGACACACGGACAGATCTTTATGGAGGTTCGGGGAAGAAATTCGGATGGGAGTTGCTTTCGGATTACCGGGGTGAGACACCTTTTCTCTTAAGTGGAGGCATCTCGCCAGGAGATGTAGAGGCTGTAAAAACGTTTTTACACCCAAAATGCATCGGGGTTGACTTGAACAGTGGTTTTGAAATATCCCCTGCCATGAAGGATGTGCAATTATTAGAAAAATTTATTGGTGCGTTTCGTTAAAAAAGTTAGATAATGAACAGAATAGATCGATTGTTTGAAGAGAAAAGAAATGGTATCCTGTCGGTTTACTTTACGGCCGGATATCCCCAACTCGATGATACCCCAAAGGTGATCAAGGCATTGGAAGACAGGGGTGTGAATTTGATAGAAATCGGTGTGCCGTTCAGTGATCCCATGGCGGATGGTCCGGTGATACAGGTATCCGGTGCCCGGGCTTTGGAAAACGGGATGAGTGTGAAACATCTTTTCGGGCAACTGGCCGGTATTCGTGAAGAGGTGTCGATTCCACTTGTGTTGATGGGTTACATCAATCCTATCATACAATTTGGGTTTGAAAACTATTGTGCGGAGGCGGTGAAGTGCGGTGTCGACGGTCTGATTATTCCCGACCTGCCGTTTGCAGAATATATGGAGAGCTTTAAACCGGTAGCCGAGAAGCACGGATTGCATATCATCATGCTGATTACTCCCGAGACATCGGAAGAACGTATCAGATTGATCGATGAACATACCTCTGGCTTTATCTACATGGTGTCGACTGCCTCGGTGACCGGAGCCAAAAACAGCTTCGGTGAGGAGAGCCTGGCCTATTTCCGCAGGGTGAACGCGATGCGACTGAAAAATCCCCGCCTAATCGGTTTTGGCATTTCCAATAAGGAGACGTTCGATGCCGCCTGTAGGGAGGCTTCGGGAGCCATTATCGGGAGTAAGTTTATTTCATTGTTGGGCAGTGAAAAGACGATTGATGATGCCGCGATGAAACTGGTGGGAACGGTTCGCTGAGTGATTTTGTAAATATATTCTTTTAATTTACTTTTGTAGGCTATTTGTCCCAAAAAGAGGGAACAGCCCATCTCTATGCTTTTCCAATCACATGTGGGTGAACTGGCGTCTTTGTTGACTGCTGTCTGTTGGACGCTGAGTGCCATATTTTTCGAGAAAGCCGGCCGTCGTGTAGGTTCGATGTCGGTGAATATTCTTCGTCTCTTCCTGGGGATACTGTTTCTGGGAATTACCACCTTGTTTACCCGTGGCACGTTTTTTCCGATGGATGCCACACTTTATAACTGGGTGTGGCTTGGTGTTTCGGGAATTATCGGTTTTTTTCTCGGTGATCTTTTTCTTTTTAAATCCTATACCGTTATCGGTTCGCGTACTTCCCAGCTTGTGATGAGCCTTGCACCCATGCTCACGGCCGCGATTGGCTGGTTCTTTCTGGATGAACTCCTTTCTGCAAAAAGTATTGTGGGTATTGTAGTGAGTGTCTCCGGGATCATGATTGCCGTGGCGGGAAAGGGATTAAAGTTGAATGTGCCGTTACATGGCTTCCTCTATGCATTGGGAGGTGCGGCAGGACAGGCACTGGGATTGATTCTCAGCAAGAAGGGAATGGGTGATTATGATGCCGTGGCGGCTACCCAGATACGTGCCATCTTCGGATTTTTCTCTTTTATCCTTCTGGTTACTTTCCTGAAACGGTGGAGACGGGTCTTCCGGACCGTGGGTGATGGCGCATCGATGAAAGCCATCACTGTGGGCACTATTTTCGGTCCTTTCATCGGTGTGGCTCTTTCGCTCTACGCCGTGCAGCATACCGAAACAGGGATTGCCTCCACCTTGATGGCATTGGTTCCTATATTTATCCTGGTACCAACCGCTTTCATGTTTAAAGAAAAGATCACTGCCCGCCAGGTAATCGGTGCTGTGATCAGTATCGCAGGCGCAAGCATCTTCTTCTTATAAAAATATTCAATCAAGATGATGTTCCGGGATCAAAATTTATTTACGGGTGCCTTTTATTCCCACCTTGGAATCTTCTCTCTTCCTCCTGGAAATGATGGAATATTGATCAGTGCTTTTGTTCCCGAAACAGCACCTACAATTCCGATGCCGTCGTGTACATTGCTTAAGGTAGGTTCCGGTTCGGAGAACATGA
>JBAYRG010000428.1:0-2672 GCA_041676805.1 Proteiniphilum sp. | reverse complement strand
CCGGGCAGCGCAAGCCGTAGCCACAATGAGGGGGCAGTCGTATCTCTCCATCGGCAGTATTTCGATGGGAATTGCCGGCTCTATGGTCAACCCCGATTTCTTTCAGAAATACCTGGGTGTCCGCAACGAATCAGTCGATTCCACTGAGATCCTCCGTCGGATACAGGAAGGTATTTATGATCACGGAGAGTTCGAAAAGGCAATGGCCTGGACTGAGAAATATTGCAAAGTGAACGAAGGGGTCGACGTCAACCGGCCGGAAAAAATGAAGAGCCGCGAAGAGAAAGACAATGATTGGGAGTTTGTTATGAAAATGACCATCATTATCCGCGACCTGATGCAGGGCAATCCTAAACTTGAAGAGATGGGATTCAAGGAAGAGGCGATCGGACACAATGCCATCTTCGGAGGATTTCAGGGGCAACGCCAGTGGACCGACTTCCTGCCCAACGGTGATTTCAGTGAGACCATACTGACTACTTCATTCGACTGGAACGGTATTCGTGAGGCTTATACTTTTGCTACTGAAAACGACTCTCTGAACGCAGTAGTGATGCTGTTCGGACACTTGATGACCAACAAAGCACAAATTTTCTCGGATGTGCGTACCTACTGGAGTCCCGAAGCCGTAAAACGTGTTACCGGGAAGGAACTGACAGGATTGGCCGCCAACGGCGTTATTCACCTGATCAATTCGGGAGCTACCACGCTCGACGGTACAGGACGCATGGACCTCGACGGAAGGCCTGCCATGAAAGAACCCTGGAATATTACCGAAGAAGAGACCAAAGAGTGTCTTGCGGCTACTACCTGGTCGCCGGCTAACCGTGACTATTTCCGTGGAGGAGGATATTCATCCACTTTCCTTACCAGAGGCGGTATGCCTGTCACCATGTCACGCCTGAATATGGTAGATGGCTTGGGCCCTGTACTGCAGATAGCCGAAGGGTGGACGGTAGATCTCGATCCCGAAGTACACGACATTATCAACCAACGCACCGATAAAACATGGCCTACTACCTGGTTTGCGCCACGTCTTACAGGAAAAGGACCCTTCAAAGATGTCTATTCGGTAATGAATAACTGGGGAGCCAACCACGGCGCGATCAGCTATGGCCATATCGGACAGGAGCTGATTACCCTTGCATCGATCCTGCGTATTCCGGTATGTATGCATAATGTGGAAGAGGATGAAATTTTCCGCCCATCGGCATGGAACGCTTTCGGTATGGACAAGGAAGGATCCGACTTCCGGGCTTGCAAAAATTTCGGTCCTATCTATAAATAACTCAAATTTCGTATATAAATGCCGGAAAGTATACAACTAAGGCGGAGACCTTTAGATATTTTATGGGACCTACTATGTGAATGGGCCACAAAATATCGTCAACCGACTGCTTTAGTTGTATATATACGACTGAAGATTAGATAAATAACCTCGTAACGGCTCAATAGATAAAGAGATGGATAAAACAAAACTACCATTACTTAAACACAATGGCGTCAACTATTTGTTGCCGTTTATCATCATCACCGCCTGCTTCGCGCTGTGGGGATTTGCCAATGATATTACCAATCCCATGGTAAAGGCGTTTTCTAAAATTTTCAGGATGAATGTCACTCAGGGAGCACTGGTACAATTGGCTTTCTACGGAGGTTATTTCGCCATGGCATTCCCTGCTGCCATATTTATCAAGAAATTTTCCTATAAATCGGGAATTTTATTGGGATTGGCACTATATGCCCTGGGTGCTTTTCTCTTCTTGCCGGCAATGAGGTCGGGTAACTATTATCCCTTCCTGGCAGCCTATTTTATACTTACCTGCGGGTTATCGTTCCTTGAGACCAGTGCCAATCCCTATATCCTGACGATGGGGCCGGAGGAGAATGCAACCCGGAGGCTCAATATGGCGCAGGCATTTAATCCCATGGGATCGCTTATGGGCATGTTCGTTGCCATGAACTTCATTCAGGCACGGCTTAATCCTATGAGTACTGCAGAACGCGCCTTGCTCCCGGACGGTGAATTTGAGGCGATGAAGCAATCAGACCTCTCTATTTTGATTGCGCCGTACCTTACCATAGGGTTGGTGGTGCTTGCCATGTTCCTGGTTATCCTTCTATTGAGAATGCCAAAGAATGGAGATGCGGATAAGAGCCTTCAGTTTGGGGCAACAGTGAAACGAATTTTTTCTATTCCCAACTATCGCCAGGGAGTTATTGCCCAGTTTTTTTATGTAGGTGCGCAGATTATGTGCTGGACATTTATCATCCAGTACGGCACACGTGTTTTCATGAATCAGGGAATGGAGGAACAGGCCGCGGAAGTCCTGTCCCAGAGATACAATATCGTGGCGATGATTATCTTCTGCCTCAGTCGTTTAATTGCCACTTACCTGATGAAATTTTTCGATCCGGGCAAAATGCTACGTACGTTTGCCATTGCTGCTGGAATTTTTACCTTGGGAGTGATTTTCCTTCAGGATATTGGGGGGCTTTATTGTCTGGTGGCGGTATCAGCCTGTATGTCGCTGATGTTTCCCACCATCTATGGTATTGCCTTGAAAGGGATGGGAGACGATGCCAAATTCGGCGCGGCAGGGCTGATCATGGCCATATTGGGTGGATCCATATTACCTCCGCTGCAGGCAGCGATTATCGACTTGGAGACT
>JBAYRG010000427.1:0-2676 GCA_041676805.1 Proteiniphilum sp. | reverse complement strand
TTCTTCCGGAGTGGTGTGCTGCGACGGCCGCTTTCTGAATATCGCGTACATTCGATCACAAGGTCGCATCCCTTGAAATCTTCATATACGAGGGTAGGCGTGATACGGTTCATGATAATCTTCTTCTCTGAGGGTGTCAATCCCCAACTGCTGATCTTATGATCCATAATTTTTCCCAACTCATCTATCACAAAATCGATCCGCTCCTGCGATTCATCCAGGAAAACTACCTCCATACCGGCTGTGGCTGCCATGTTGATGATAGTTCGTCCCTCTTTTCCGGCACCTACAACACCGATCTTCGAAAACAACTGTTTTTTCTTGTTTTCCGCAGATATGGTAAGCCCGTAATCTTCAATAGGTTCAATGATAATTTCACTCATATCTGATGACAATTTATTTCTTTTTTAATCCGATGGCCTGATTGGCGGTGATGGCTACCATATTGTAAATATCTTCTACCGAGCAACCACGTGAGAGATCGTTCACCGGGGCAGCCATCCCTTGTAGTACCGGTCCTACGGCTTCTGCATTTCCCAATCTCTGTACCAGTTTATAACCGATGTTACCTGCTTCGAGAGTGGGGAATACCAGCACATTGGCCTTGCCTGCGATAGTGCTTCCCGGCGCTTTGCTTGCTCCTACAGTAGGAACCAGGGCGGCATCTGCCTGCAGTTCCCCGTCGATTTGCAATTCCGGAGCGATCTCGTTTGCGATACGGGTTGCCTCACGCACCTTGTCAATCATCTCATGTTCGGCGCTCCCCTTGGTGGAGAAGCTAAGCATGGCAATACGGGGGTCAACTCCGACCAGGCTTTTCATGGTCTGTGCCGATGCCACAGCGATAGATGCCAACTCTTCGGCGGTAGGGTTAGGCATAACGGCACAATCGGCAAAAAGAAGTATACCGTTCTCCCCATATTGTGGCGTTTGGGTAAACATGATGAAAGCACCCGACACAACCTTTACTCCCGGCGAGGTTTTGATAATTTGTAATGCAGGACGGAGCACATCACCCGTAGTGTTTTTTGCTCCGGCAATCTCACCGTCGGCATCTCCTGCGCTGATCATCAGGCAGGCTAGGTATAGCGGGTCTTCCACCAATCGAGATGCTTGCTCATAGGTCATCCCTTTTTTCTTCCGCAGTTCCACGAGAAGTTGTGTGTATACCTCTTTTTTAGCGTGCTCCTTGGGATTAATGATTTGGGCTTTTTCGATATGAAGGAGTCCAGCCTCTTTAGACAGTATCCGAATTTCCTCGAGGTCTCCCAGCAGTATAATTTCTGCCACACCATCGCGCAGCAGTTGATCAGCTGCTGTGAGAGTTCGTCTTTCGGTACCTTCGGGCAAAACGATCCGTTGTTTGTTCGCTTTAGCCCTTTTGATCAGATCATCAAGTAAGTTCATTGCTAAAAGTATGTTTTGGTCCTTTAATTCTTATCGGGTTACGATTGCAGAATATCCAATATTTTCCGCAAAAGTACAAAAAAAAGAGCAGATGGAGTAGCAAAATGTCAATATTTTGTATCTAAAAAAATGTATGTTACTTTTGTCTTATTAAAAATGGGAAGGTGGATGATATGAGTGATGGATGCTGCGCATGATAAATGATAGTGTGCTTCACGCGATAAGTGATGATTAGTGATTAATTAAACAATAGAATGAACCCGCCAAAAAGAGAGATAGCAGCCTATGCCGGTCTTACGTTGATGACCGTAATTATCGGCTTCTCGTTTATCTTTGTAAAGATAGCTTTGCGGCATGCGTCGGCCATTGATTTGCTGGCACACCGCTTTACGGCGGCCACAGCAGGTCTGTTGTGTTTCTATTTGATCCGGCGAAAGGAATGGCCAGTGCTTGACCGTAAAAAGATGTTTTCCTTGTTTGCGATATCTCTTTTTTATCCTTTGCTGATGTTTTCGATGCAGACGGTGGGGTTGCAATTCACTACTGCCTCCGAAGCCGGTATTTTATCGGCGACCGCTCCCATCTTCACGGTTATTCTCGCGGCGCTGTTCCTCAAAGAGAGAAGCTCATTTTGGCAAATCATCTTTGTGCTGTTATCGGTGGGAGGGATTGCCTACATCATGTACAAAAACGGATTAGGGGCAATAAGCAGTGAAACGTTGAAAGGCGATTTCTTTGTCTTGTTGTCCGTGATATCAATGGCTATTTATTTTGTGTTGGGCCGGAAAGTCACGCAGCAGTTCAACGCCATGGATATTACTTTTTTTATGACTGTGACCGCCTGCGTCATCTTCAACCTGGTTGCGGTGACAGACCACTTGAATTCAGGCACGTTGCCGCTTTATTTCAACGTCTTTAAAAACAGCGATTTTTTGTGGGCTATACTTTATCTGGGAGTGCTTTCCTCATTCCTGACCTCATTCCTCACGAACAACGCCTTGAAGGTGATTCCGGCATCGCAGGTCTCCATCTTCAATAACTTCAGTCCCGTGATAGCCGTTTTCGCCGGTGTGTTGTTTTTAAACGAAACGCTCCATCTTTACCATATTATTGGTGGCATCATGGTGTTGGCAGGGATTATCGGTGTGAATGTACTGAAAAAACGATCACCCTTCAAAGATCAGGTGCGTTGAAACTGCAATTCTGTTCCACACATTGATTACTCCAATCGCTATGATGATCTGCGCTATTTCGTTGTCCGAAAAGTTC
>JBAYRG010000426.1:0-2683 GCA_041676805.1 Proteiniphilum sp. | reverse complement strand
CTCGTCCCGGGGCATGGCCCCGGCCAGTTTGTACCACCTGTTGGATGGTTCGAGGGATTTCTCCAGGGTGGTCGGGAACAAATCCAGGCGGTACTATTTTCCTTGAGAACTGTATTTCATATTGTAGCCGTTTTGACCGTAAATTTACTATTTTTTATCCAAAATAGCAACAAAATAAGGGGTTATTTTATTTAAAATCAATTATTTGTTCGGATTCAGCGAACCCTATTTAGTTTTTCTATTTTACTGTTTTTAATTTTCGGTTTATGTTCTGAATCGTTATTTTATTTTGTTCTATCAGTTCGTTAATAGAGGTTTGAATACTGTCAAAACGGATACTATCTGAAATAATTTGTTCTTGATTTTTAATTTTTAGTAGATCAATAGTGGTTTCAATTTCTTTTATACTACTCTTTTGTTTTTGGCTGCTACAATTTTGCCACATACTAACCCCAAGAGTAAGTAATATTGAAAATACTGCAATTATACAAGCAACCGTTAATGAGATTTTATATTCTGCCCTTTCCTTATTAAATATCAATCGGTTACATTGGTTTTTCAATCTATTGATATGTATCTGAGTAAAACGGACAAAAACATTTAATTCTTCATAATGTTGATTTGTATTATTCCCATCTAATTCTTTTATCGTATTAAAATACTCAAAGGCGCGCATACCTGAATCGGTTTAAAATGGCACAGGGTTTCAAAATACAGTCTCAACAGGTTCTTCCTATTTTCATTCATGACATAATTGATCTCAAAATACTGATGTCACAATTATAACGATGGGGTACGAGATATTCCAGCAAGTTGGTAAGTAGTTTTATTCCTGTTGCATCTTTCAAATCAGTGATCAGTTTTTTTAAGTTCGGATCTTTCTTTGATGACTTTTGCTTTGTGATTCGGGTAAGTTCACCTAATGTTTCAGGCAATCCATAATCGCTCAATTTTATATTTTTCTCTCCGGCCGATTGCAAGATAAATCCTTCTACGGCAGGAGATAGTTGGATGATATAATGGGGGTGCATTGTATGTTTATAGAAAAATAGAGATGCTTTCGAACCAATCAAATCAAATTCATTCAAATAAGAAATTCGGCGTTTATCTTTATCAATTATTCCCACAGCAAATCTATCCTTGAATTTGATCTGCATCGTACTGCTAACTTTATTACAGCTTTTTTGATGATTGCAATGTTGTGCGGAAATGATGGTCTCTATCAGACAGGTATCCGCATAACATTCAGAGATAATAGCTAATTCATCGAGGTTCATATCTTACTGAAATATTTCATTATTAAAGAACAAATCTATTCCATTGTTATATACCTGATTTAGTTCTTCATCTGTCAATCTCCTTACAACTGTTTCACCCTCCCGGTAATCGACCAGATAAATAGCCAGTTCATTCCCATTTTCCTCCAGAAAGTCATTGACAACATAGGGACTGTGAGTGGTAATGAAAAACTGGTTTGATATTGAATAGAGGATATCGGCCGTCAATTTTGAAATATAGGGTGGATATGAATTCGCTTCCGGCTCTTCAAATGTTATAATTGAGTTTTTATTACTGGCGATTGCCGTTTTATAAAAGATCATGCGCTGTAATGTATCTGCCATAGAGTTAAAAGGCACAGTGAAAATCTCGCCTGACGGAAGTTCTTTCCAAAATTTCAACTGGTTACCGGTACTTTCAAAGGATAGCTTTAATCTGTATTCGGCAAGGACATTCGATATTTCCGATGTTAAATCCGAAAGGGGCTTTAGCACACGATATAGATTGCAACCATTGGTCGGTTGTAAAAAACGCAGGGGAGTATCTTCAAAACGGAATGGTATATTGAAGAAATAACTATTGATTTTTATTTCTTCAGGCTGATTAAAACCGCTGGATTTAATGTTCAACTTACTCACTTCAATAACCTGTTCATCATTGATAAGCCCGGACAGTTTCATTAGTGAACTATCATTGTTGAAAGAGAATCGGAAGGAGTTCTCCCCTACAGTTATCAAAATATCTTTGTGGATATCTCCGTTAAAAAACAACTCAGCCTCACTTTCAGTACGAATGAATTGTTGGATGCTTTTGTTTTTCAGATGTCTCGCATAAGGGAGGCAAAAGGAGCTAAAAGCTTCCAGGATATTACTTTTCCCCACATTGGGTTTGCCGATCAATAAATTAATCCGCCGGCAGTCCTCTAACTCAATCCTGCGGATGGATTTGAAGTTTTCAATGATTATTCTGTCCGTAAATCTTTCCATATCCTACATCTATTATGAGGCGTTCATTCAATAAATCAGCCCATTCACAAAGATACTTTTTTATTCCGATTCGTCAAATACCTTATTTCACCTCCATATATGTTATATTCTTCCCACTCACTCATTCTTTATAGGATTCAATTTTTTAAATTGTGCTTCCCATCAAAAAATTAATTCCCCGTTGGGTAATTTTATATTGTTGGTTCGGGTCATTCGCAAGAAAGAACCGGTGTTTTATATCTACATGGACATTCCGTCCATGTAGATGTCCTAGTTTGTCGTTATCACCTTTATTATTTGTCTTAACATGGACACTTTGTCCATCTTTATGTCCAACCTAATCAACCTTTCATCTTGACCCATTCATAACCTTCGATCTCTTCATTTTCACTCAATATAACCGGTCTCCCTTGCGATTG
>JBAYRG010000425.1:0-2689 GCA_041676805.1 Proteiniphilum sp. | reverse complement strand
GGAAAGTGACACACCGGTCTACAAAGGAAAAAAAGTAGCGGTAGTGGGTGGAGGTAATACCGCCATGGATGCTGTCCGTACAGCACGACGACTCGGAGCCGAAAGAGCGATGATCATCTATCGTCGTTCCGAAGAAGAGATGCCCGCACGTGTGGAAGAGATCAAACATGCCAAAGAAGAAGGTATAGAGTTTTATACCCTCCACAATCCTCTCTGTTACGAAGGGGATGAACATGGGCATGTGCAAAAGATGCTGTTACAGCGTATGGAGCTAGGCGCACCTGACCAATCCGGGCGCCGCCGCCCCATAGCTATTGAAGGTGATACAACTTGGTTGGAAGTAGACGAAGTGATCGTAAGCGTGGGGGTCTCCCCCAACCCATTGATCCCGCAAAGTTTCAACGGGCTGGAGGTCACTTCCTGGGGGACTATCGTGGTCAATAGTGACACTATGCAGACTGCCGACGAAATGATCTTTGCCGGAGGGGATATTGTACGTGGAGGGGCAACGGTGATTCTTGCCATGGGTGACGGAAGAAAGGCAGCCAAGGCAATGCATCAATATCTGGCTGATTTGATGATTTAACGATTTGATGATTTGATGAAGTTCCTCACTCTTAATTTTTAATTTTTCACTATGAAGATATTGGCAGACGCACACATCCCCTATTTGAAAGGGGTTGCCGAACAGTTTGGAGAGGTAGAATACCTTCCAGGAAATCAGTTCACCCGAGATACCATCAGGGAAAAAGATGCATTAATTGTACGTACAGTCACCCATTTCGATGAAGAGATACTATCAGGAACCAAGGTGAAATTGATCTGTTCCGCTACAATCGGTTTTGACCACATTGACACGGCATGGTGCGACACGCATGGTATTGCATGGCGTACCGCACCCGGCTGTAATGCCGCATCTGTAGAACAATATGTAACAGCCTGCTTACTATATCTCTCTAAAATACACCAATTTAAACTAAATAAGAAAACTATTGGAATAGTCGGTGTGGGAAATGTAGGAGGTAAAGTAGAAGTTGCTTGTAAAAAATTAGGAATGCGGGTGCTGTTGAACGATCCTCCGAGAGAAGAACAGGAAGGATCGGCACTTTTTACTGATATTGAAACGATCCAAAGGGAAGCAGATATTATCACTTTCCACACACCTTTGATCAAGGTGGGCCAGTACAAAACCTATCATCTGGCAGATGACCATTTCTTGGCATCAGTTGAAAGGAGACCATTTATCATCAATGCGGCACGGGGAGCCATTACCGATAATCAGGCGTTAAAAAAAGCGATCTATAACGGAAATATTGCCGGAGTGGTAATCGATTGTTGGGAAAATGAACCGGAAATCGACAGGGAATTACTCCAACTGGCAGATATTGCCACGCCACATATTGCTGGATATAGTGCCGACGGTAAGTGGACAGCCACCAAGATGAGCCTTGAGAATCTAAATAAATTCTTTAATTTAAATATAAAAAGCCCACATTATCAAGAGATACCATCTCCTCCGAAATCTATTATCAACTTACAGGATATCGATCCCGAACAACAACTTCAACATGCAATCTGGCATACTTATGATCCAATGACTGAAACTGCCGCACTGAAATCCTCACCCGAAAAGTTCTATTGGTTCCGCTCCAATTATCCGTTGCGCAGGGAATACCCCGCATACACCGTCTTAGGTAGCAACAATCGGATTTTACCAATTTTTCTCAGCTTAGGGTTTCAAGGTTAATAATTCCGCCACGACATAGAGGAGAGATTAATAAAAAAACCCAATGCATAAGCACCGGACCTTTTTGTTAATATATGTTCTTTGTTTTATTTAGTCGTGGTGCTCTGCTATCTGCAACAATAATCTGATAGAAGGGATAATTTTTACGTCCTCTTCTCTGTAAACGAAGTTTTGTTGCCATTTAGAAATTGTTTTGTAATAACTTACCTTTTGCATCAAAACATACAATTGAAAATCAATTGATTAAATATTTAATCGGTCAAGTTGTTTCGAGACAGTTACTTAGTAGTTTCTTTTAAAATTGTTTTTGCATTTGCGGGTGCAAAAGATAAAAATTAATTCCATATCTTCAAAATAATTCCACTTTCGTTTTTTGATTGATGAAAAATAAATTGAAAAAAATAATATAAATTTGGAACTTTGTATATTTTTCCATATATTTGACAATAATATTTCATTGATTCTTATAAGTAAAAGCCAAAACTAATTAGCAGAAAGCCAATACTAAAAATTAAAACACCAGGAACCAACGACTATTGAAATATCTTGTTTGTCAAAGCAAATCAAAAATATTATTGATTGAGATGCTTGAAACGAATATTTACATATTAACCAACCAACTAACTAAATATTTTGGATATGTCTGCTATTATCCATAAAAAGATATTGATAATCAGTATTTTGTGGTTATCTTTATTGATCTCCTGTTTCCGGCAATCAAATATCCGATATCCGGCTGAATTGAAAAAAAACATAGACCTGTTTTTCATCGAAAATCAGAATGATAGCCTCTTGCGTACGGGAAATTCTACACATCTGCCTGAAAATCTCCGTCATGTAAATAACATCTTCAAGGCAGCCGCCTTGAGTGAATCGGGACGGGCCGACAGCGCCGAAACAATTCTACAAGGTATTCATCCGAAAGCTTTACAAGAGGTCGAT
>JBAYRG010000424.1:0-2703 GCA_041676805.1 Proteiniphilum sp. | reverse complement strand
TTAATGCCGGATTTAATACTAATTCATCTGTTGGAACTTGGTACAAATAATATTTGTCCAACCATCCCTTACCTTCTATAATGGGATCCGCCCACAGATAAATATAGCCTTCAGAGTTAGCTTTGGTAGGTAAATGTGTATTTTCATCCCAAAGCGACTCGTTCACTTTCGACTGTTGTATCCACATACCCAACTGTTGCCTGTTGATATACCAAGGTGCTTTTTTCCACCTGCGTACATCATCAAATCCAAACCCTTCACCCATAAGTTCAATCATACGTTCACGACGTATTTCCCAGAGGATTGGGTCTACGGTAGTGTCTCTTTTCGGGTCGAAGTTCGCATCAATCTCAGCTACGATCATGGGAGCAACTTCAGCCCTTTCGCGCAGCTTGTTGATGCTCATATTGGCAATTGCCTGGTTAAACTGACCTTGTTCCCACTTGCACTCTGCATAGTTTAAGAGAACTTCTTCCATCTTGAAAATGGGCTTATCGGAAGTGTTTAAAGCTCCATTGTTGAAATTTGTTTCCCACTGATTCCAATTTTTATACACATAGTAACCTGAGCGACACGCTACATAGGCTGCGGCATTAGTCCCTTGTGCAGATATACCGTTTTGTAAATTGGGCACATAGGCCAGGAGGCTCGCTCCCCAGTTTTGGGCAGGAAGACGTTTCATTCCAATACCGGGATTGGAGGTGGAACTATTAATTCCCATTATATCAATATATTCCCTGTCGGCAGGATTATCTGTAAAAGACCAGGTATTATAATCTCCTTTTCCAGACTTCACCCGATAAGGGGGCATGATGGTATGATACATACGGGGATCCCTGTTGCGAAATGTGGAGTACATGTCTTTATCTCCGTCATATAAGGGAGAGTTTGAAATAGTTTTCCCGTCTTTACATAAATACATGTCTACCGTGTGCTGCGGCATTTCAATAATATGGGAAGAAGTATGCTCCACATGATTGTTGTTGTTCAACAGGATGGACTCCCTGTATTCTTTATAAAGAATCACGCCCGGAACTTTGCCTAAATCTTCGGTTGTCCACATTTCACCATATCCGGCTGCCGGTTGTCCGTCTGTGCCGCTGTAGAGTGTCGGGTATTTAGCCATTAATAATTCGGAAACACGGGCGCATTCCGAAAAATATTTGTCATGATCACCTAAACCATGGTACTTGCGCCATGTACCTTCTCTCAACGTAAAACGCGATAAGGCAGCTTGAACCGCACTCTGGTTAATGGTGTTTTTACCATTTTTTGCTTCGAAATTCCCGATATGTTCTTCAGCCCATTTTAAGCGGATCAATATGGAATCGGTAACCATCTTGCGGTCGCTTCTCGGTCCGTAAGAATCGGTGGAAGCTTCATTCAATACCTGGGTAATCCAAGGGACATCACCGAAACGGTTTACCAGTTCCATATACCAATAGGAGTGAAAAAAGTAACCGACAGCTTTCCAGTGGTCCTTTTCGGCCTGTGTCAATTCATTCTCTTTGTCAACATTAGATAACATGATGTTTATCCGACGGATATAGCCGAAATTCCATCCATTTCCTGTGGATGCATTCTGTACTGTTTGAAAGGCATAAGTGTTGAAATTGAACCGTGTTGTCAGATAACCGGCGTTTACATCGCCTCTGTATTGGGCATCCTGCGAAAAACCATTAGAGAGGGATGTGGCAATATTTGCATTAATAAACATCTCATAACAGGGGAATATAAATGCTTTGAAGTTATCATATGTCTTGAAAGCGTTTTCTTCAACCAGCGATGTACGAGGATTTTTCTCCAGAAAATCATCGTTGCAAGCCATAATCAAAGCGGCTATGAATAGTATAAGAATATATTTTCTCATTGTTTCTTAAATTTAAAATGTAATATTTGCACCAAATGAAACAGTACGATAGAATGGATAATTCCAGCTAATCCTTTCGGGATCTATACCCTTGGGTAATGACGAGAATGTTGTCAGATTTTCTACTCCCATAAATAACTTCAACTGTTTCACATGAAGATTTTGTACCAAAGAAGCCGGAAAAACATAGGAGAGCGTTATATTTTTAACACGCAAATAAGCGGCATTTTGTAAAAACTTATCCGAGAGGCGTGCATTGGAGGCCACATTTTGTACCTGTCCGTAAAGACGGTAATATTTTGCGTTAGGATTTTCAGCAACCATGTAATTGGGATCTGCCGGATCGGCGCTGATAGGTTTCCAATAATCTGTTTGATTATAGTATAACGGTTGGAAAATTGCATCGCTGGCACTTGTCCCTCCAAATGGGAACATAGCTGCTCCACCCAGCCAGACATCTCGTTTACCTACACCCTGGAGTATCACACTTATATCAAACCCTTTGTAGTTAACTCCCAGGTTAACACCGAACTGATAGCGGGAGGTTGAATTGCCAATGATGGTTTTATCTCCCGGGTTGTCTACCGTATTATCTCCCGAGTCTATCCGGTTTTTACTGTCTTCGTCATCTCTGAGATTTTTGAACTTCATATCACCCGGTCGGACGTTGTATCCTTGGATTGAAGGAATATCTTCTTTTAATTGCCATGTATTTAAATCTGTGAAATCGTCTACAGAGTAGTATCCGTCGGTAATATAACCCCAGATCTCTCCGAGTTCCATCCCTTCACGATATCTTTTAGCATCCTGGGCATCATTCCTGTCATAAAACA
>JBAYRG010000423.1:0-2703 GCA_041676805.1 Proteiniphilum sp. | reverse complement strand
GGAAAGAGTATTGCCATGCGTTACCTTCCGTATAATAACTTCTAACACCCTGAAACGGATTGAATGGTGTAAGAAACTTACCTTTGGAATCGAGTGGACGCATAAATCCGGTCTCCGAATCGAAATAGTGCACATACGATTTGCTGCGTTTCATGAAAAGCTCATAATCCTCTTTTTTCCCAAGCTTCAGTGCAACTTGGGCAACTGACCAATCAGCAATAGCATATTCCATCGATTTAGAGAGGGCTGCATACGGTGTATTATTCAGATCAAAAGGAATATATCCATATTGCTTGTATAAATCCTGTCCTCTATCATTAAGTAAAGCTGAGTTTTTCATGGCCGTATAAGCCTCTTCCTTATCAAACCCTTCAAAATTCTTCAATAAGGCGTCGGCCACTACCGATATACCCGGATTACCCACCATAGACCAAACTTCACACGACATCAAAGGAAAAAGTGGCAGGTTTCCCTGCTCGCGGTAAACCGCAAGTAAAGTATTAATCATATCCTTCATTTTCTCAGGATGAATAATCGTCATCAGCGGGTGTGCTGCACGATAAGTGTCCCACAACGAAAAATAGGTATAATTTTTAAATGAGGCTCTCCGATAAATCTGTTTGTCGGAACCGCGGTAGTCAAAGTTAATGTCGTTACACTCCGACGGTGCTATCATGGTATGATATAGGGCTGTATAAAATATTTGCTTCACTTTTTCGTTTGGCGTCGAAATAATTATTTTGCTCAACTCTTCATTCCACGCTCTATAGGCACTTTTTACTGTAGCCTGAAAATCCCATTTGGGGAGTTCAGCCTTCATGTTAAGCTTTGCATTTTCTATGCTGACAGGTGACAAAGCTACCTTAACAAGAACGTTTTCCCCTTTTTTTATATCGAACCAAGCCTGTCCATAGACTCTTACACCTTTTAGTTCACAACTATCTTTAAAATCATCACCTTCCGACACAATAAATTTTGTAATAGGCTTAGAAAATATAGCTGTAAAATAAACTCGCTGGTCGCTTGCCCAGCCTGAGGAATAGCGATATCCGGAAATAACAGAATCATTTTCCTGTACAATGTAACCTTCAACGGGACTGTCGTGTATTCCGGATTCTAGATCGATAACTATACGAGAATCTTTGTTATCGATGAACGTGTATTTATGAAAACCGACTCGCTTTGTAGCCGTTAATTCCACATCAACATTGAAGCGATCGAGATGAACAGCATAATATCCCGCTAGAGATTTTTCCGTTTCGTGGCGAAAAAACGAATAAATTCCAGTAGCTGGATCGGGGAGTTGTCCCCGAGCTATCCTAACATCACCCGTTACGGGCATTAGGCTGATATCACCCAATTCTCCATTACCAGTTCCACTTAGATGCGTGTGACTAAATCCAATGATAGTAGAATCGGGAAAATAGTAACCCGAACACCGATACCAGTCCTGATGTATGTTTGTTGGGCCGAGTTGTACGAACCCAAAAGGAACACTAGCTCCCATGAATGTATGTCCGTAGTTTCCAGTTCCTATATATGGGTCTACGTATCGAGTGACATCTGGCTGTTCAGTAATACTATTTGCACAGGAAACGATGAAAAGAATACTCAATAGAGGGATTATTATGGAAATCAACCTCACATTCAATTTTTTTAATAATAAAGTCTTCATATTTTATTCTACTATTTTCCATAAAATTCTAGTTCGGGTACTACTACCACACCGGCAGAAGAATTAATATATGTTTCAAACACTTTAAAACGAACATATCGTACCGGCACATTGTCAGCAACGGAAAGTATATAATTATAATCTTCAGGCCTGATATCGTTGAATCGACCAAGCAATACCCAGTCACCACCGTACAGGTTATCGTCCGGAGCATCGATGCCGGAACCATAGAGTTCAAATATTTTCATATTGTGATACTGGTAAGCAAGGCCATGCCACTGCCATAGTTTGAAATTGCTAATAATGGCTCTTGTACCTAAATCAATAGTAAAAGTCATCGGGAATGGAGTTGCATTACAGGAAAATATGTTACTGTACTGGTCTGTAGTTATTCCGTCCCAAGCATGTTCTATGGTACAGTGCCCCATTCCTTCATTGGAATTTGGTTCAATCCAGTCGGAAGGCAATTCATATCTTTTCCATTTTGACTTGTCAAGTTTTATGATGATAGGCACTTTAACAGTAGGCATAATAATCGTATCAAGGGCTCTGGGGTCCGGAAGATACAATGTTTGATACATCACCGTATAAGATGGATTTAAATCATCAATAACTGTAGATGTAGCCTCTTCGCTCGGTATAAACAGAGTGACATTCTCACCAGAGACGTCGGTATAAAACAAGTTAATACCTAATTCGTCATTGAAAGCACCTCCCCATGTCACCGTTACCGTATTTCCAGACATACTGGCTGTCAAAATTTCGCGATTAGCCAATCCGCTTTCATATTTTGGACCGTAAACCTTGCAGGTCAACTCTATGGGAATAGAAGCATTTCCTTTCGAATCAAAAGTTTTAATAAAGAAAGAATATTGACCTTCCGGTACATTGACAAGCGTACGTACCGTGTCCGTACCGACAGGAATCTCTACTGTTACTGAATCGGCATACAGGTTCCAATATATGACAGCTTTTTTCACAGAGGTATCAATGTTGAGCCATGATATTTCTACTGTTTCTCTTCCTGG
>JBAYRG010000422.1:0-2731 GCA_041676805.1 Proteiniphilum sp. | reverse complement strand
TAGATGCCAAAATCGTGGCGGCCGTTCCAGAGGATATCTTTTTCGGTATCCGTCAGATCATAATAAGCACGGTGTATCGGGAAATCGACTTTATAGGCATTGTGTGCGAACTCCTGTCGCCATTCGCTCATCTTTTCACCTCTCCAGCATTGTACGCACTCCTCCTGCACCGAAAGGCTCTTGTCGGGGATTACCAGGTTTTCGTCAATTCCCACCACCTTCCCGAATCCTTCACACTTGGGACAAGCTCCGGCAGGGCTATTGAAGTTGAACATCATTTCAGTAGGTTCTTCGAAAGTGATGCCATCTGCCTCGAAACGATTGGAGAAGGTGTGTGACTCAATTCCCTCCTCACTCCAGAAACGGACGATACATTCACCATTACCCTCCAGAAAAGCTGTCTCCACCGAGTCGGACAACCGGTTCACCGTCGCCTTGTCGGAAGAACAGGAGAGCCGGTCGATCACCAATAGTACCTCGTTCTCCGAAGGTAGTTTTTTCTGCTCCAACAGCTCGTCGATACGGTAGAACTGTTCTCCCACATCCACACGGGTGAAACCTTCTTTCATCAATATCTCCAACTGGCCCCGCAGGTCACGGCCATTCCGCAACTGTATATGTGACAATACCGCCATGCGGGTCCCTTCCCGATACTCTTCCATTTTTGCCACTACGTCGTGCACATAATGGCGTTTCACCTCTACGCCTGAGACAGGAGAAATGGTTTTGCCGATACGGGCATAGAGTAGCCGCAGGTATTCATAAATTTCAGTGGAAGTACCCACTGTGGAACGGGGATTGCGTGAAGTGGTCTTCTGTTCGATGGCAATGGCCGGGGGAATTCCTTTGATATAGTCGCATTCCGGCTTGTTCATGCGTCCGAGGAATTGCCGTGCATAAGCCGAAAGGCTTTCCACATAACGGCGTTGTCCTTCGGCGTATAACGTGTCGAATGCCAGTGATGATTTTCCTGATCCGGAGAGTCCGGTGATGACTGTGAAAGTATTGCGGGGAATGCTTACGTCGATGTTCTTGAGGTTGTTGACGCGTGCCCCCTTTATTTCGATCTGTTTTGAATGGGTCATAATTGATGAAATGATAACCGGCAAAGGTAACGATTTTATCTCCAAAAACAATGTGTCTTGAACAACCAACTTCATTGTCATCTTTACATCTTTGGAGAAGGGCAGTGGAAGATAAAGGAATATCCACAGCCTTAAAGTCGGAAAAAATAATTATTTTTGTTGCTGGGTATGGAAATCTCCCAATTGGAACCTGTTTCCCAAATTTCAAAAGTCATCCTATGGACATTTTTTTGTCAGAAATAGAACATGCGTTTGCTTTGCCGTTTTCAAATCCGGTATTGATATTCACATTACTCTTATCGATAGTCCTGCTTGCACCCATTCTTTTGAAAAGGATGAATGTGCCGAGTATTATAGGATTGATCGTGGCAGGAGTAATTATCGGTCCCCACGGACTTAACTGGATCGACAATAGCCACGCCGGAGTAGAGATGTTCTCTACTATAGGATTGCTCTATATCATGTTTATTGTGGGATTGGAACTCGATCTGGGGGAGTTTGTGCTGCATAAGAACAGAAGCCTCACCTTTGGGTTTTATACTTTTGTTATCCCTCTGCTTATTGGTTACCCCATTTGTCATTATCTACTCGGTTACAGCCCTGAGGCCAGTTTCCTCACAGCGAGCATGTTCTCCACCCATACCCTGGTGGCTTATCCCATTGTGAGCCGTATGGGGATTGCGCGCAATCAGGCGGTCGCGATTACAGTGGGAGGTACCATCCTCACCGATACGGCCGTACTGATTATCCTTGCATTGGTCTTGTCAGGAAGCAATGGCGGGTTGGACGCCGGTTTCCTTATAAGATTGCTACTTTCGCTGCTGCTCTTCTCCCTGATCATCTTTTTGGTTGTGCCCCGTATTGCCAAATGGTTTTTCAAGAGAGCCACGCCAGAAAAATATTCCACTTTTATTTTTGTGTTACTGGTGGTATTCGCAGCCGGTTTCCTGGTAGAGTTGGGTGGAATTGAGCCTATCATCGGGGCTTTTGCCGCAGGATTGGCGCTGAACAGATTAATCCCCCATTCATCTGCGTTGATGAATCGGATCGAGTTTTTTGGTAATGCGCTTTTTATTCCTATCTTCCTGATATCTGTCGGGATGCTGGTCGATATCTCCGTGATTATGGACGGTCCGCGTACCCTTATCGTAGCTTTGACCCTCACTCTGGTATCGTTGGCAGGAAAATGGGTGGCAGCGTGGGCCACGCAGAAGACATTTCGTTATTCAGATACCCAGAGAACCCTTATCTTCGGGTTGAGCAGTTCACATGCCGCTGCCACACTGGCTATTATCCTTGTAGGGTATAGGGCGAAGTTACTGGACGAGTATATTTTGAACGGAACCATTATTCTTATCCTGCTCACCTGTATTGTCGCCTCTGTTTTCACTCAAAGGGCGGCAAAAAAAATTGCAATCAGTGAAGAGAGTGAGCCGCTTACGCCTTCCAGCATGGGTGAATTTGCCCAGGAGAAGATCTTGGTGCCCATTGCCAATCCCACCAATATTGGCCAGCATGTTGAGCTGGCATTGCTGTTGAAAGATAAAAAATCGGTAAATCCTGTCTCCTTGCTGGGAGTAGTACCCAATAACCAGGAAGCGGAAAGAAATATAGTGAGTTTCAGGAAACAATTGCAGGGGCTTGTC
>JBAYRG010000421.1:0-2768 GCA_041676805.1 Proteiniphilum sp. | reverse complement strand
GGGATGAGAAAGCATTCTCTTTCTTTTACAAATATTTTATCAATGATCTCTATGCTTATGGCAGAAGTTTAGGGGTGGATGAAACCAATGGTGATGATAAGACAGAAAATACTCATGCCATTCAGTTAATGCGCTATGCTGAAATATTGCTCAATTATGCAGAAGCAAAAGCAGAGTTGGGTACTTTAACTAATGATGATTGGTCACGTACAATTGGTGCACTTCGATCGAGAGCTGGAATTACTGGAGGTTTAAATGTTGTTCCGACTAATATTGATTTATATCTGCAAAAAACATATTTCCCAAACATCTCAAATCCGTCTATTTTAGAAATTAGACGTGAAAGGGCTATTGAATTAGTCTTGGAAGGATTTAGATTTGATGATTTAAGACGATGGAAGAGTGGAAATCTGTTAACAATGAGCTGGACAGGAATGTATATTTCTGATATTAACAAGCCTTTGGATGTGGATCACGACGGTACGCATGATGTAATTTATTATCTGGATGATGCTGGTTTAAATGAAGCTTTAAGTCAGGCTAATACAACAAGCTTATATAGAGTTAAAGTTAGTAAAGATCCTGATGCGGGAATCATTCAGGTTCATTCTGCGGGTGAAAACAAAGGATATTATCTCGCATGGTACACTAATAATGACGACAAAAAAGTCTGGGGATCAAAACAATATTTATATCCTATTCCAATTAGTGCCATCAACTTGAATCATAATCTCAAACAAAATCCTGGTTGGGAAAACGGAGCTACAAATGATGGCCAATAATTGATTATAATTGTAATAAACAAACCTCCTGAATTTACTTTGCAATGGTGAATTCAGGAGATGATTTAAAACTAAAAGAAATGAAATATTTTTGCGGACTTATCCTGTTTTTTTTATGGTTTCCTGTTTTTTCTATTAATTATTCAGATAATAAAGAAGAAAAATCAACATTAAAGATTTTATGCTATAATTTGCGTTTTGGTGAACTTGCTTCACTTGAGGAACTTGCGGCTTTTATTAAAGAACAGGAACCTGATATTGTAGCCTTGCAGGAAGTGGATAATCAAACGTATAGAGAAATAGCTCCACACCAAAACGGAAGGGATTTTGCAACCGAGTTGGGCTTTTATACAGGAATGATTCCTTTATATGGCAAGACCATTCCATATAGAGGTGGTTACTACGGGATCGGTATTTTATCTAAATATCCGGTATCAAAAGTTGAAAGAATTTATTTGCCATTAACCGAAAATGGGAGGGAGCAGCGTGCAGTTTTGATCGCCGAAGTTGAATATAAAGAAGGTGAATATATAACTTTTGCCTCAACACATTTGGATTATACCAATACCGAAGAACGTCAGATTCAGGTGCAAAAATTGAATGAGGTTTTGACTGCCTCATCTTGGCCTGTTGTTGTTGCAGGAGACTTTAATGCGGTTCCTGAGTCAAAGGAAATAAAAGAGGGAATGAGCAACTGGAAAATTGTGTCAGATATGAGTCCTACTGTGCCGGCAAATGCTCCTAAAAGGGTTATTGATTACATCTTTTGTTACCCTTCCGATAAATGGGAGAAGAAAAACGCTGAAACATATCAGATTGGTTTGTCAGATCATCTGCCAATTAGTGTTGTTGTTGAACTTATTCCTTAACTACATTTTGTATATGAATAAAAAAGTTTCAAAATTTTTTCTTTCTGTCGTAATCCTGTTTCTCGCTTTATTTTTCTTTTCATGTAAAAGTGATATTCCGCAAAGTCTGAAAATAATGACCTATAATATTCACAGAGGGCAAGATGCGGATAATAATGACCGGTTAATGGAAATGGCCGTTTTTATTAAAGAATCCGGAGCAGATATAGTGGGTTTGGAGGAAGTGGACAGCGTTTGCTATCGTTCGGGACAAGTTGACCAAGCAAGAATTTTGGCAGAATATTCGGGGATGTATTACACTTTTGTCCGTCATTTTGCTTTTCAGGGTGGTGCCTATGGGCAGGCATTGCTCTCGAAGTATCCGATAACTGAAGTAAAAAATAACAGATTACCTGTTGTAACGGATATTCCCGGACAAACAACTGCTTTCCTTACCGCAAGGATAAATGTTTCTGATAAAAAATCATTTTTAACAGGTGTGGCACATCTGGATTACCGTAATGCAGAATCAAGGGTGAAGCAGGCAGAAATTATTAATGATATATATACTGACTCAGACATTCCGGGTATATTGTTGGGAGATATGAATGCTGAACCTGATACTTGGGAAATTTTAATTTTCAAGGAGAAATTTCAGGATACCCATCCTGATGATCTTCTAACTTTTCCTGATGGCATGCCCGTCAAAAAGATTGATTATATTTTTGTTGATAAATCTGAAAAAATTGAGGTGACAGAACATAAAGTAATTGATGTGAGTTTTTCAGATCACTTGCCTGTTTTAGCAACTATAAAGCATTATTATTGATTGTTCTAACGACCATTCCTGAAAAAAGTGATCCTCGCGTATTAATAACTTCGGCTTCCTTTTCTTCTTTATGACCTGCAGGAACTCGTGCCTTGCCTGTTTCCGGTACGTGCGGGGCTTGGGGCTTCCGGAAAGCTTGCACAGTTTGTCTATCAGGCGCTCATTAACCTCCCGCGCGTCGTTAAGAACATCAAGGTCAGTGGGATACTTTACCTCCACGTCACAACAGGTGGCGTCCACCTTGAGGCTGCCCGAATGATACTTGCCATCTTCATCAATAAAGCTGTCATCTTCCTTCTCCTTCTCCTT
>JBAYRG010000420.1:0-2772 GCA_041676805.1 Proteiniphilum sp. | reverse complement strand
TGTGAAGGCGTTGGAGGAGTTGCTTCAACAGCCGCGTCAGCAAGGGAAAACTATTGGCTTCGTGCCTACAATGGGTGCGCTTCACAAAGGGCATGCCACATTGGTGAAGCGTTGTGTGGCGGAAAATGAGCTCTGCGTGGTGACTGTTTTTGTCAATCCCACCCAATTCAATAATCCGGAAGATCTGAGGCTCTATCCCCGTACCCCGGAAAAAGATTATGAACTGCTCGAAAGTATCGGTGCCGATATTGTGTTTGTCCCTTCGGTGGAAGAGGTCTATCCCGAACCGGATAGCCGGATATTTGATTTTGATCCCCTCGACAAAGTGATGGAGGGTGCTTTTCGTCCCGGCCATTTCAATGGTGTGGCCCAGGTGGTGAGTAAATTTTTTGACTTTGTACAACCTCACAGGGCTTACTTCGGAGAAAAGGACTATCAGCAACTGGCCATTGTCAGGGAGATGGTTAAGCAGCAGGAACTACCGGTGGAGATTGTGGGAGTCGCTACTGTCAGGGAGCAGAGCGGCCTGGCCATGAGCAGCCGTAATCAGCGGTTGTCGGAAGAGGAGAAAGAGCATGCCTCGGAAATATATCGTGTCATGCGGGAGAGTACGCTACTGACCGGAGAGCAGTCGCCGGATCAGATTGTTCGCTTTGTGACTGAGGCAATAAACAATGTGGCTGATTTGCGTGTTGAGTACTTCGGGATTGTGGATGGCGATTCATTACAGCCGGTTTCTGCCTGGCACGACTCCGAAAGTATCGTGGGTGCTATTGCTGTCTATTGCGGTGATGTGCGCCTGATTGATAATATAAGATATAGATAGATAAATATATATGTGGTTAGAAATATTGAAATCCAAAATACACAGGGCGACGGTCACCGATGCCAATTTAAATTACGAAGGGAGCATCACCATCGATGAAGATCTGATCGATTCGGCGGGTATGATGGTCCATGAAAAGGTGGCGGTGGTAAATAATAATAACGGCGAGCGTTTTGAGACCTATGTGATCCGTGGTGAGCGAGGGTCGGGAACTATCTGCCTGAATGGTGCCGCTGCCCGGAAAGTGCAGAAGGGTGATGTGATCATCATCATGAGTTATGCGTTGATGTCACCGGAGGAGGCCAAAGCGTTCCACCCTTTGGTCATCAATCTCGATGAGCATAACCGGATAAAAAAATAATCTTTTCGATAGAAATTCAGACCCGTCGGTTGTCAACACAATCGGCGGTTTTTTAGGTGTGCATAAGAGGTGTATTCCAATAGACATATCGTAAAAATCAGCACTCCCATCCTGTTGAGCCTGCTTGCGCAAAATATCATTCAGGTGATCGACACTGCTTTCCTCGGCCGCGTGGGAGAGGTGGAGCTGGGGGCGTCGGCACTGGCTGGTATTATTTATATCGCGTTATACACATTGGGTTTTGGATTCAGTATGGGAGCCCAGATCCTTATCGGACGTCGTAATGGGGAGAAGAACTACGACAAGATTGGTGATATTGTCATTCAAGGAGCCGTTTTCCTGCTTATTCCAGCTATATTGCTGATCCCACTGTTGCGATATGGCGCTGTGCACTGGGTGCCCGCCATGTTTGAGTCGGCCGATGTGGCCGGTGCTGTTACCGAGTATCTTGAATGGCGCATTTTCGGTATTGTGTTTGCTTTTGTCAACCTTATGTTCCGCGCATTCTATATCGGGACTGCCCGTACCAGGGTGCTTACGACCAATGCTGTTGTGATGGCTGTGACCAATGTGATATTCGACTACGGATTAATTTTCGGTAATCTGGGAATGCCCGAGATGGGAATGGGGGGAGCGGCTATTGCATCGGTGATTGCTGAATTTTCCTCTACGGTTTTTCTACTTCTTTACACGCGTAAAACGGTCGATCTGGAGAAATACGGATTCAAAAAAATCCGTTTTCAATGGCCCGTCATTAAAAAAGTGCTTGATATCTCCATATTTATGATGGTGCAATACCTGTTTTCCATCGCTACCTGGATGCTTTTCTTCGTATTCATTGAGAATTATATGGGGGAGCGGCCTTTGGCGGTGACCAATATCGTGCGGAGTTTTTATACCATACTTACTATTCCTTCTCACGCCCTGGGAGCAGTGGCGAGTACGTTGGTGAGCAATACCATCGGGGCGGACAAACGGAAAGAGGTGGCCAGTCTGGTAAGACGAATAACCTTTATAAGCTTGGGGATAATGGTTTGCGTGATAGCCATTGTCTCTGCTTTTCCACGGACAATGATTCATATCTATACCGATGATCCCTCCCTTATCAATGATACTGTTTTGCCGCTTTATGTGCTTATCTCATCATTGCCAATCTATAGTGTGGGATCGGTATTGTTTAATGCAGTATCGGGTACAGGTAACACCCGTACCGCCCTTAAATTTGAGATTATCACACTGTTCTTTTATCTCTCCTATATGTGGTTTGTCATTATCCATATGGGTTGTTCCGTGGCCGTGGCATGGACAACGGAACATGTATACTGGCTCTTTCTGGCAACACTTTCGTTTATTTATCTGCGTAGCGGTAAATGGAAGGAGAGAGAGATTTAGTTTCCTGAATTTTATACTATCTTTACCGACGGAAATGAACTAATAGTGATAAATTAGAACCAAAGAGTCAGAAGTAGGAAGTGAAGAAGTGGTAAAATAATATTTGTGATCCTAAAACAGGGCTTGTACAAATCGTTAAATCTATAAAGGGTATGCGAAATAGACTTACCTTTCTAATATGTATATTATGTAT
>JBAYRG010000419.1:0-2772 GCA_041676805.1 Proteiniphilum sp. | reverse complement strand
CCTATGCTTCCGTCGGCAATCTGAATTTCAAGCCAATTGCCATCCCTATTCCTGATCTTTACCTTAGTGCCTTCATGCAACTCAAAAAGTTGATTGCTGCCGGTATCGGGTGAAGCGTTAACCGTAGCAGCCCCTACCATCACAATGGCGGAATCGTTGCGGGTACGTTCACTCTTTTGGCTGAAAGCAAAAATATTCGCACCAATCATCAGCAGAAATAGTACGATACCTGTGTAAAAAGCGGTTTTTCTTGCCCAAAGCAGGCGTATGAAAAGATAAACCGCCACACAAGCCAGAAAAAGTAGGAAAAGGATAATACCTGTGGCAGCCCATTGGTTGGAGCTGAACAGATTCCTGATCGCTCTAAACCAGTTGGCAAGAAATAGATTGGCAGCCGTGTCGATACGGTCCACAGTACGATTTTGCGCGAACCGGAGATTATGCCGGATATCGCCATCAGCCGGATCAAAGAGCAATGCCCGCTCGTAATAGAGAATTGCTTTTCCCAGTTGATTGTCTCTGAAGTAGGCATTCCCCAGGTTGTAGTAGAGTTGTGCTGACACCTTGTCGTCAGCCATTCCCTGTGCGATCAGCTCCTGATAAAGAGATATACTCTCTTTATAGTTCTGACTACGGTATGCCTGTGCGGCCACTTCCGGCGTATCTCCAGATCCCGTCGTTGAACGAGCAACCACAGTATTATCGCCTTGTGGAACAGTATCGGAAATCTCCTGTCCTGTCATATCCACTCCATAGCATAAAATCAAAATCAAAATCAGTATATTTCGTATCATATTTTTAGAATAAAGAATAAAGAATAAAGACTTTTTGAGTTAAGTGTCAAGATTTAGGATTTTGGACTTATGTTATCTTGTCCCACTGGTAATTGCTAATTCAAATCATTATTCCACTTTTCTACTTTTCCTCAGCTTACTTTCCATCTCTTCAATTGCTTTCATCGTGTCGTTATAGATCCGATCCATCTCAGCATTGGTTTCAGCGGGGGCATATCTTGCAAATTCGCAGGTATTGAGGATTTCAATGAAATTACTTGCCAACTGTTCACTAATCCCTTTTCTCGACAACTCTTCTTCAATATTATTTTTTGAAAGATGTGCCAACGGTATTGACAGCTTATCGCTGAAATATCCCCATATTGCACGGAGCACCTCCTCGTAGAAGCGTTCCTTGTCTTGTTCTTTGAGATACCTGCTGGCTGTTTTCAATCTCTTGATGGCCATTTTATTCGCTTTCCGGGTACGCATCAACGCCACATTGGCATTCTCACGTGCTTGCTTCCGGTTAATCAGATATAGTACAATGAGTGTCAGCAGAGGGATCGAGTACCATAACCAATAGTTTAATGAGCCGACAAAGAAGGTTGTGGATGAAAGATAGGAGGGTTCTCCTGTTTTCAGGAAGCGTATATCCTGTTCTACCCTCACATCCTGACGGTTCACAAAAGTGCTGGTTGTGCCACTGTCGGCATCTCCTTTCGCTATCTGTAAATTCTGCTGAGGCATTGTGAGTGTCTCATACCTGTTCTTAGTCGGATCGAAATAGGTGAATTCTACGGCAGGTATGGTATAGGAGCCTTCATAACGGGGGATAGCCATATACTCTATTTTCCTGATTCCGGTCAATCCATTAGTCGTCACATTCAACGAGTTGGTCACTGTGGGATCATACACCTCAAAATTATTGGGAAATTCTATTTCAGGATTTCGGATCAGTTTCATGTTTCCCGTACCCGATATCTCCAATGTGATGGTGATCGCCTCATTGGTCTTTACTGCTGTAGAGTTAATCCCCGATTTCAAAGTCAAGGTACCTACCGCGTTGGCATAGGAGGGAGGCCTGTTTGCCGGGAGAGGCTTCACGTTGATCGATAAAGGATTAGTGACCAATTCTTTTTTCACATCTACCATCACCTCTTGTGAACCGAAGAAAGTGGACACCTTTCTCCCTGAAGGGACTGAGAAGACCATCTCCAGGCTTCCCCGGGGGATGGATATTTGTCCTGACCGTTGAGGGAACAATAGTGTTTTGCGAAGATCGGCGGTATAATAATTTCTTCCGTTATACCGTTCCATCTGTAATTGCTGATTCGATGGGAGATCGATCTCCTCCACCATGAATCCTTCGAATTCGGGGAACTGTATCTTTCCAAAATTGACGACATTCAAGATGGTATAAAGCCTGAAAGTAACCGTAAATCCTTCCTGTTCATACGGAGCATTTTTGGAGACAATAGCCCTGATAAAAGCATCCTCTGCCGAGACGGTAGCGGTGCCGGTAGTGGCTGAGCGCTCTTCGCCCCGTCCTCCACCTGGGGCTGCCTCCTGCGATGATGTCTCGTCGGGAGGAAGCACTTTTACTTGTAGAGAATTGGATTCATAATTACTTCCGTCCACTTTGATAGAAGCAGCGGGAATGGTGAATGTTCCCGTTTTTTTCGCTATCAGGATATAGGTATAGGTAACGGAACTCTCGGAGGTGGTTTTACCGTTCACCGTCCGCTGGCTAAAGCTGGTGGATATGCTGGGACCGAACAATATATCAAAATCGGGAATTTCAGGAAGGCGGATATCCTTCCCTTCCTTGTTCAGGATATAGCTTAACCTGAACTGCTCCCCTTCGATCACTGTCGCCGGCGCGGAAGCTTTAAATGTCACTTGCGCAGATGCCTTGTCGACGCCTGTCAGTAACACCGCAAAAAGAAGAATATATATATACCTGTGTCTCATATGGGTTGTTTTGTTCTTTAGAAGT
>JBAYRG010000418.1:0-2776 GCA_041676805.1 Proteiniphilum sp. | reverse complement strand
TGTCCACCTGCTTGCTGGAAAAAAAGGTAGGAGTCGTTATTGTAGAGGTAATGGTGTGGGTCGATATTTTTTTTACCAGATTCCGCCATAGTTTCATTGTTGACTATTGCGCCTGCCGCGTCGGTTGGCCCATCTGTACCATCTGTGCCACCACAAAGGATGGTGATATTTTTTCTCCGATCGATTCTGGTTGCCAGATAAAGGGCTAAGTGTTGATTGCGCCCACCCACTCCTTTTCCTAAGACTTTTACGGTCGATTCTCCTCCAAAAAGCAAACAAGTAGCTTTATCCCGATTGGGTTGTCGATAATTGTCGATAGTTTCTAATATGAAATTTGCGACTGTCTTATCATCTCCCTCCAGCTTGTCGGTTATGATATTTGTTTCAAAACCCATTTCCCGGGCTTTCTTTGCGGCACTTTCCAGCGCAATCCTATTACTTCCTATAATGTAGTTGAATACATTTTGAAAAATAGGATTTCCGGGTTTGGGCGTTTCGGGAATTGAACCATTCACTCCTTTGAGTAGATAACGTAGCATAGGAGCGGGGAGGAGATCTTTCAAAGAATATTTCTCCACCACAGCCAGTGCATCAGCAAAAGTGGTGGGATCACTTACCATTGGCCCCGATGCAATCACATCCAGCTTGTCACCGATAACATCCGATAAAATGAGGCAGACTGTTGTGGCAGGGTAAAGAGCCCGGGCAAGTTGGCCACCTTTTACTTTCGATAAGTGCTTACGTACGGTATTGATTTCGGTGATATCTGCACCACATTTTACCAGTAGCTCATTGGTGAGCTTTAAATCATCGAGCGTTGTCCCTTCGGGAAAATCAGCCATCAGAGCTGATGCTCCTCCTGATATCAGCCATATGATCAGATCATTTTCATCTGTTTGACTGATAATATCGAATATTTTTTGCATCCCTTTTACCCCTTCAATATCCGGTATCGGGTGTCCGGCCTCGGTAAGTGTCAGATATTGTAGATTCGTCTTATGACCATATTTGGTGACAACATGTCCACCTGTTATTTTATTGCCCAATACATTTTCTGTCTCCTTGGCCATTAAGACAGCTGCTTTTCCAACTGCCAGCACGTAAATATGTCTGAAACGGGATAAAGGAAATGTTTTTCCCGCAATTTGCAATAGATCATCGGAGAGTTTCATCTGTGATTGTATCAGCTTCTCCGGTAAAACACTCTCTATTCCGGCGAGAAATATCTGTTCAATTATCTTTTTCATCATTTTGAACTACAATATAAAAAAAGAGGCCAACCAGGCACAAAGGAATGTTACGACCCCCATGACAATGGTCGCTGATGAGTAAACTTTAAGTGTGGTATTTGAACTGATTCCTGAAAACCGGGAAATCACCCAGAAATAGGAGTCGTTTGCGTGTGAAACCATCATCGAGCCTGCACCCATGGCAATCATGGCAAGCAGTTTCCCTGACTCGGAATCTAAATTCAAAGCAGCTAACATCGGCGCGATGAAAGCCGCAGCAGTGATAATTGCCACGGTAGAAGAACCCTGTGCCGTTTTTAAAATCGAAGCGATGAGAAACGGAACGGCAAGTCCTAATCCCGTTTGCAGAAGAAATTCCCCTGCATAAGTGCCTACACCGGTTTCTTTAATTACTAATCCAAACATTCCACCGGCCCCAGTTACTATAAGTATCGGACCTGCCTTTTCTATGGCAGATTCAAGAACAGAATTGACATCTTTTATCGACCTGCTTTTTAGTAAAAGCAGCGATAATAATGCCCCAATCATCAATGCAATAATAGGCTGTCCGATAAAAGCCAATCCTTTCAGTACAAAATTGATATCCGATATCTTCAGTACCGTAAACATCGAACCAATAGTAATAAGTAAAAGTGGTATGACGATAGGCAAAAACGAGAGACAAACCGATGGAAGTTGCTCTTCACGCTGACTTTTATCTGGAGGAGGAATTGTTTCCTGGTAAATGTCATTCCGGGTTTTCCATTTAATCCATAAAAAGGCGGAGAGGGCAGCAGGAATAGCGAAAAGCATTCCTAACAATATGAGCATACCAATATTGGCATCCAAAATTCCGGATGCTGCCAAGGCACCGGGATGAGTGGGAGTGAGACAATGTACTGAATAGAGTGAGGTCGCGAGTACAAAGGCGATGAAAGAGAGTGCTGTCTTGGCTTTGGAACTGAACGATTTTGTCAGTCCGCTCAGGATGATATAACCTGAGTCACAGAAGATCGGCAATCCTACAATAAATCCCGTCATCCCCATGGCCCTGGCTGCTTTTCCTTTACCAACACGTTTCAGGATATAATTGGCGATGCTGGCAGCTCCAGATGTTTTTTCCAGTACAACCGCGATGATTGCACCAAAAATAATAAGAAATCCGATAGAGGCCATCGTACTGCCAAAGCCATGCTTAAGGATTTCTATTATATCTTTTTCGGGTAGTGTGATTACCGCAAGTAGCAACGACACGATGAACAACGAAGCAAAGGCGTTGAGTTTCGTGATAGATGTAAGTAGCACAATCAGTATGATGCTTAGCAGCACAATAACGGAAATAGTGAGGATGCTCATATAAAATTGGATTCTAAATTAACAGTCGATGTAAGATATGTAGGTGTTTTTCTCCCTTAGACTATCTCTCAGCCAGTCTGTACAGGAGTCGTCTTAAAAAATCGTCAGTGATAGTTTCTTTTTCCGATTTGTCAAAAACGGACAATTAATATATCTTTTCTTGTGTTACTTTCACGCAGGTAATCAATCTG
>JBAYRG010000417.1:0-2788 GCA_041676805.1 Proteiniphilum sp. | reverse complement strand
GTCGCGAAGAATATCCGACTCATGACTTTTCGACACATTGTGCATCACGATGTTCTTCACCCCATTCTCGGCCGCTTCTGCGGCGATGATCTCAGCCAGCTCTTCGGTATGGCCGTACATGCTTCCATAGGCAATGGCCAATCCTTTTTCGGCTTCATAGCGGCTTAGTCTGTCGTACAGAGCGATCACATCTGCTATATTTTCCTGAATCGTCCATACGGGACCGTGGGTAGAACAGATAGCATTGATCCCCACGTTCGATAGTTTCTTCAAGGCAGTTTGCACGGGAGAGCCGAACTTGCCGACGATATTGGAGTAATAACGGATCATCTCGTCACGGTATCTTCCGGGACATAACTGGCTGTCTAATACACCTCCGTCGATTGTGCCGAAAGTACCGAATGCATCGCCTGTAAACAAGGTTTTTGTCTCCTTCACATAAGTCATCATTGTCTCCGGCCAATGCACCATAGGAGTCATATAGAATTGAAGCGTATATCTTCCCAGACTCATCTCATCCAGGTCTTTCACCTCAAACAGATTGTCAGCTATCCCATAAAATCCCTTTAGCATCTCGATGGAGCGCTTATTCCCCACGATCTGGATATCGGGATATTGAGAGACAAGGAGTTCGATGGAACCGGAGTGGTCGGGTTCCATATGATTCACCACAAGGTAGTCGATAGGATGGTCTCCCAATAGTGATCGAATCTTACGCATAAAGAGATCGGAGTAGCAAATATCTACGGTATCGACAAGCACCGTCTTCTCATCCCTGATAATATAGGAGTTATAGGAAACTCCCTGCGGCAAGGGCCACAGGCTCTCAAAAAGATGCTTGGTGCGATCGTTCACACCCACGTAGAAAATATTTTCCGTTACTTCAACCGGTTTGTACATATATGTTGTTAAAATTACCAATTACAAATTACTAATTACTAATTACCAATTAGAAATACCATGCTTTGTTATTCACTACTCATCCCGATCCATCGGGATTACTTTTTCTTCTTCGGTCTTGGCTGTGCCATTTGCGACTGTTTAGGAGTAACCGCCACTTGGGCAGGACGTCTCAGCGCGTTCCAGATCAGCCATATACCCCATATTATAAATGGGATACTGAGCCACTGGCCTAATATCAGCCCGGTATTCTCACGCATGGCAATTTCCGATTCCACCTGCACGTTTTTGAGGAACTCCACGAAGAAACGGAAAAGGAAGATCAACAGTATACCTACTCCAAGAATCAATCCTTGCCGGTCTTTGGCATCGGTCTTCCAATACAGGAATACAGTAATGGCAAAAACAACGAGATAGGCCAGCCCCTCATATATCTGCGTGGGATGTGATGGTTGTGAGTAGATCGGCTCCGCACCCTGCATCCACTGGTGGAGATTGGTGACAAATCGAAATCCCCAGGGTTGATCGGTCGGTCCGCCGTAAATCTCGTGATTCATCAGGTTGCCAAAACGGATCATGGCAGCGGTAAACCCCGTCGGTACCATTACCCGGTCGAACGTCCACAACGGACTGAGTTTAGTCACTTTTCTCGAATAAAGCCATACGGCAATAATAATCCCTATTACTCCTCCGTGACTTGCCAGGCCGCCTTCCCATACTGCCAACATTTTAGCAGGATTGGCCAGGTAATAAGCCGGTTCATAGAAAAGACAATGACCGAGTCGGGCTCCCACGATAATGCCGACGATCATATAGAAGAAGAGCGAGTCGAACCACTTTTCGGGAAGATCTTCCCGTTTAAAGATACGCTGTACCATATAGACGGCGACAATCAGCCCTATGACCCACAACAGGCCGTACCAGCGAATCTCGCGGCCAAAAATGGTAAATAATTCAGGATCTACATTCCAGGTTACAGATAATAATATGTCCATCAGAATTGATATTTTTGACAAAGATAACGAAAAATATGATGATCACGATTTATCGGGAAATCGAAACATCACAAAACCCAAAAAAACCTCGAAAACAATACAAAAGTTTCGGGTTAACTCGAAACTTTTCTATATTTGTATAAGAGTCTCGAGTATGGACGATAGATTTGAAAAACTGAAGAAGTACAATTTCTGGGGTGACAACATGCCGACAACAGGTTTTATCCGTAATGAATATGCCGACAAGATATATTCATATAGGGGCAATAGGCTCATCAAAGTGCTTATATGCTTTTCGACGAGTCGACCATCGAAAGGGAATATTCCGCACTCGAAGCGATTGATGATAGCTTTGAGAAGATCGTAGTTTCGCTTGATGAAATTACGCTACCTCTGCGGGGAGGTATTAAGCATGTACAGGCATGGAATTTATATGAGGTATTGAGCAAAATATGAAACGAAAAGAGCGAAATATTTTCATTTTAAGACTTTTCCTTTTCCTGATAATGATAAACACTATGCTGCTCGGCGACAACCCCGGCGATCTCTTTCCGGAACCATTGGGGTGACAATACTTCCACATTTGCCCCGTGCGACAATAACTCCTGCATGAAATCATAGGTTGGCCGTATATAGTAACTGAAGATGGTATAGTCGGGCGTGACTTTCTCTTCCTCTTGAGAATGATGCAAGGGCAATGCCCTGATATATCTCTCCTGGTTATTATGGACTTTAATCACCACCCTCTCCGGATCAATATCGTCTCCGAGGATAATACCAAAACATTCGGAAAAAAACATTTCTCCGTCAAAATCTTCGGGTAGCCGGAACTTTTGATCGGTAACCTCCAGATTTTTTATCCGGTCCAACGCATAGATGAAAATCTGCTCCTT
>JBAYRG010000416.1:0-2791 GCA_041676805.1 Proteiniphilum sp. | reverse complement strand
TCATCCAGAGTGCCTCGGGTGACCCCGTGGGTTACCGCGTAATGGGAACTACCATTGGGATCCGGAGAAGCCAGGCCGATCAGGTTTTCATCAGGAACAAAGAGAAGGATTATTATGGAAGTAAAAAATAGTTGCGAAGCTTGCCCTATATATCACAGGGAAAACCTGACACGTTTGGGAGTGGACCTGGAAAATGCCGATTATGTAATTACGCTTGCCGGCAATCCCAATACGGGTAAAAGCACAGTTTTCAATAACCTCACCGGATTGAGGCAGCATACCGGTAACTGGCCGGGAAAAACGGTCACTCGAGCTGAGGGAGCTTATTCCTATAATGAAAAAAGATACAAAGTCGTCGATTTACCGGGTACCTATTCGTTGCTCTCCACGAGCGTGGATGAAGAGGTGGCGCGCGACTTCATATTGTTTGGCCGGCCCGACGTCACGGTTATTGTCGCTGACGCCACGCGCCTCGAACGGAATCTGAACCTGGTACTCCAGATCCTTGAAATAACCGACAGGGTTGTGCTTTGTGTCAATCTGATGGACGAAGCCCGTAGAAACCATATCGAAATAAATGTCCGTGCGCTTTCCCGTGAATTGGGAATCCCTGTCGTTACCGCCTCGGCACGGAGTAAGCAAGGAATGCAAGAGCTCCTGGCTGCCATTGAAGAGGTAGCTTCGGGGAAATATGCCTGCAAGCCCCGCCGGACAAAAAACCAGCCGGCCAATCTGAAGCATGCGATATCGGTGGTTGCCGAAAAGATAAACGGGATTTTTCCCGACCTTCCCAATGTGAACTGGGTCGCCCTGCGTCTTCTCGAAGGCGACCAAAGTATTATAGATGCCATCCATTCAGGCGATCTTGGCTCACTGAAACAGAATTTACCCTCTACCGTTCCGGAAGAAGAGATGGCTTTGGAAACAGGATTGACATCACAAGGAGGATCCGCGTCACAAAAAGAAGGGAGCTCCTTGAAAGAGCGGGAAGAGATATTGTCTGCCGCCAATGCGGAGCGATGGGACCTCGGACTCAACTTCCACGATGCCGTCATCGAGACCATTTATTCCGAAGCATCGGCAGTCGCCGGGAAAACAGTCTCCCTGTCGGGGGACAAACCGCCTTACAGCTTCGATTTGAAAATCGACAAGATCGTAACGGGCAAGTGGACGGGATTCCCCATCATGTTCCTGTTGCTGGCCGGCGTTTTCTGGATTACTATTTCGGGTGCCAATTATCCTTCGAATTTGTTGTTTTCCCTGCTGGTGGATAAACTACATCCCCTGCTAAACGGATGGGCGCAAGCTGCTCATTTCCCCTGGTGGCTGAGCGGCGTTCTGATCGACGGGGCCTACTTGTCCATGGCGTGGGTCATCTCCGTTATGTTGCCGCCAATGGCCATCTTTTTCCCGCTTTTCACTTTGCTGGAAGATTTTGGATACCTTCCGAGGGTAGCATTCAACATGGATAACCTGTTCCGCAAGGCAGGAGCACATGGCAAACAGGCGCTGACCATGAGTATGGGGTTCGGTTGCAATGCTGCGGGAGTGATAGCGGCACGTGTAATCGACAGCCCGCGGGAGCGCCTTATCGCCATTATCACCAATAACTTTTCTCTCTGTAACGGACGTTGGCCGACTCAAATCCTGATAGCTACCATTTTCATCGGCTCGGCTGTCCCCGCTGCTATGGCGGGTGTTGTTTCAGCAGCAGCTGTGGTCGGCGTCGCCCTGTTGGGTATTTTCCTGAGCCTTGTCGTCTCATGGGGCCTGACCAAAACGGTGTTGAAAGGAAAAGCTTCCACTTTCAGTCTGGAGCTTCCTCCATACCGTCCTCCACGGATATGGCAGACACTATATACTTCGCTTATCGACCGTACTATTTTCGTGCTATGGCGGGCCATGGTCTTTGCGGTTCCTGCCGGGATTCTGATCTGGTTAGTGGCTAACGTCACTATCGACGGGGTCAGTCTGGCCGAATATTTTATCAACCGGGCCAATCCGTTCGCATTCGTGTTCGGGTTAAACGGCGTCATCCTGTTGGCTTATATCATCGCCATACCGGCCAATGAAATCGTGATTCCTACCGTATTGATGCTTACCGTACTGATGACGGGAATTACCGGCGTGGGAGCAGGAGCGGGCGTAATGATCGACAATGTTTCCATCAGCCAGACGGGAGATATCCTGCGTGCTGGGGGATGGACCACGTTGACAGCTGTGAACCTTATGTTGTTCAGCCTGCTGCATAACCCCTGTTCCACCACTATTTTTACGATATATAAGGAGACCGGAAGTCTGAAATGGACGATGGTTTCCACCTTTTTACCATTGGCTTTAGGATTTGCCGTTTGTTTCCTCACCACGCACATCTGGTTTTTGATACACCCCTTATCCTGATAATTTATTGCTTTTAGGAAAGTGAAGATGGTAAGGAGACTGATAGGCTTTTATCATCATAAACTCCCCAAAAGTAGTGCCTTTCCGTCAAAAAAATCCCAATTTTGAGGGATTGAAAACTTCCTGTAGAGGCTGTATTTTTGTTGCGAATAAATTGGAGTTTCAATATTGGGCAATACTGAAATCTGTTTCCGGTAAGTAATATTTTCGGATTCGGTTTTATATCAAATCACATTAATCATAGCTGTATTTACTACTGATGATTTTATATTATTTATCCGGGTATTCTCCCTGTAATGGGGAGAAGTACCCGGATAAAGCATATATTTTCCCGTCAAAAATCTAATACGTGGTAACCCTACAGGTTGCCGAACCTGAAACCAACGTTGAT
>JBAYRG010000415.1:0-2802 GCA_041676805.1 Proteiniphilum sp. | reverse complement strand
TTCCTGAGATGAGAAAACGGGTTTGCCAAACTGCATAGCCTCAATGACAGGCAAGCCAAATCCCTCGAACAGGGATGGAAACAGAAATGCTTCACAATTTGCATAGAGCCAAACTTTCTCTTCCTCCCCGACAGTCCCCAAAAGAGCTATATTTTTTATCCCTTCTGTCTCAATACGCTTTTTTATCATTACACCATACTCTGTGTTATCGTTGCCGGCAATATAAAGATATTTATCCGGCATAAGTTTCATCATATCGAGTAAAACATGGAAATTTTTCTTTACTCGAAAAGCACTTATAGAAAAAAAGAACGGTTTTTCAATCGGGTAGTCCGGTTTACGGAGGCTTTTTTTAGAGATATCCTCCACGCCGTTATAAATCAGGATAAGTTGTTTTCGGTCTAAGTTGAATCGATCCTCTATCTGTTTTTTTGAGAAATGAGAGATTGTCGTGATAATTGACGCTCTTTTTATGTGCCTTGTAACCCTCCGGTAATGTTTATCAACACTCTTTTGTTGTTTCTCATATTCAAGGGACAAGACATTAAGATCATGAATAGTAAGAATATATCTCGTTGATTTTGAATAGGGTCGAAATCGTGCAGGATACTGTAGGTTATGCCACACATCAAATTCAGGAAGAAAATATTGAAAATGTCTATTTAACCAACTGGATGAAGAGAGATAACTCACTTTATTTCCAAAAACGCCAAAATACTCTCTTGGCAGCAGTAGGGTTAATTTATAACCGGATGTTTGGGGGTTATAGTGTTCTTTAAAATAATTACCGTAATTCAAAGCTATTTGTCCATATCCCCGATATAAATCTCTCATATAGGATAAATCGACCAATACTCTTTTTTGTTTGATCTTCATCACTTTGTTATTATGTTGTGTCATAATCTCCCATTCGAGCGACAAAAATAATTCTTTTAATTCAATTATAGAAACGTTGCGTAACTCTTCCCAAGAATGATTACTTTTGCACAATATTGTAATATAAATATAAAACAATTCATTGAGATTAGATGTTTTATAAAATAGAAATACCTTGCGAACAAAGACTATGCAAACGAAAAAAAAGAAGATAAGAATCAAGACAAAAATATTCGTCCCGTTGGTCTTTATTATTGCCGTACTTTTTATCACCTATTTTTTTCCCCGTCAGGGAAGTTTCAAATATAATTTCAACGAAGGTCGTCCATGGCAATACGGCCTGCTCACCGCTCCGTTCGATTTCCCGGTATATAAACCTGCCACGCAGTTGAAAGCAGAACAGGATAGTATCCTGGAGTTTTACGAACCTTATTTTGTAGTTGACGAAGAAATTCCACAGAGCGCCCTCGCCGAGTTTGACGCGGATGCAAACCTGAAGGCCAGACTATCCGAACTTGCCCCTGAATATAAACTCTATGTCCGAAAAAAATTAAATGAGGTTTATGATAACGGTATTATGCGCTCGGAAGATTATGACCGGATTTACAAATCTCGCACACAGGCATTACGAATAAAAAAGGGGAATATGGCTGAGTCCAGAAAGGTAGAATCATTCTTTACTATCCGTTCTGCTTATGAAAAGGTGCTGAATGATGTTCCGGCTAACATCGATGCCAATATCCTCAAAGCTGCCAATATCAATGAATATATCCAGGAGAATGTGCTATATGATGCCACTACATCGGAGAAGGCCCAAAATGAATTTATCCAGCAGGTCGACATCAGTCACGGCATGGTACAAAGGGGCCAGCGCATCATTGATCAGGGCGAGATTGTCGGTCCGCAAACCTACAACATACTCTCTTCCCTGAAACGGGTAACCGAGGAACAGAGCGGCGGCACTACCAGAAACAACTGGATGCTACTGGGACAATTTATGCTCATATCGTTCATGTTGGGTTCATTTTATACTTTCCTTCTCTATTTCCGGCCGACAGAATACCGTAACAGGAAGCATGTGGTTTTCATGGTGTTGTTAATCTCATTCTTCACACTACTCACAGCCGTTACTGTAAGGTTTGAACTTTTCAGCATTTACATCATCCCTTACGCCATCGTCACCATCCTTATCCGCACCTTTATAGATTCTCGCACGGCACTTTTTGCCAGCCTTGCCACCATCATCATGAGTGCACTTATGGTATCGTTTCCCTTTGAATTCATCGTAATTCAGATCATCGTGGCCATGATGTCCATATTTATGTTGAAAGAGCTATCGGAACGTTCCCAGCTAATCAAGAGTTCCTTCTTTATCCTGCTCACTTATATTCTGGTCTATATCGGTCTGGAATTACATCAAGAGGGAAATATAAAAGAGATCAACTGGGTAGTACTGGTCTATTTCCTTATCAACTTTATTTTTATCATGTTCTCCTACACGCTGGTTTATCTGGTGGAGAAATCATTCGGTTTTATTTCAGGAGTCTCACTGGTGGAGCTCTCCAATATAAACAAACCATTGTTGAAGGAACTTTCTGAAAAAGCACCGGGAACTTTCCAGCACTCATTACAGGTATCTAACCTGGCTATGGCAGCCGCGACAAAACTGGGTGCAAATGCATCATTGATACGAACAGGCGCACTTTACCATGATATCGGAAAAATGGCCAATCCTGCATTTTTCACAGAAAATCAGGTGCCGGGTATGAGTCCACATGCAGGTCTTCCCTTCGAAGAGAGCGCGCGCATTATTATCAATCACGTGAAGGACGGGCTAAAGATTGCACAAAAACACAATGTCCCTCAGCAGATTATCGATTTCATCGAGACCCATCACGGGACAAGCATGCCCAAATATTTTTATAT
>JBAYRG010000414.1:0-2802 GCA_041676805.1 Proteiniphilum sp. | reverse complement strand
TAATTTATGTATTAATATGTATATTATTGTAAATAATATATTCACCCATAAAAAGAACCGGTTTTCTCCGTCCACCCTTCATTTTTCAGCATTTTGAAAAAACGGGCTTTTCGGAGCGGACTCTTAATTACTAATGACCAATTACTAATGATCAATTACTGCATAACAATTGAATAACTAATGAGTTACAACTAAATATCAATCGAATCAATAAACTCGGCGAGACTTTGTCCTGGATTGCCACTCTTCATAAAATGCTCCCCAATCAAAAATCCTTTGTAACCAGCTTGTCGTAAATCTTTTACGATGTCCGCATCCGATATGCCACTTTCCGATATCCACACTGCCTCCTTAGGTAATAACTCCGCCATCCGGAACGACTTTTTCAGATCGGTCACAAAACTTCCGAGATTACGGTTGTTGATACCCACAAGGCGATTGAGCGGGCCAATATGATCTACTTCCCCCTCATCATGCAGTTCCAGAAGCACCTCCAGTCCCAATTGATTTGCCAGATCCGTAAACCATTTACACTCCTCACGCGTAATAGCCGCTGCAATCAATAACACAGCACTCGCTCCGGCGAGTTTGGCCTCGAACAACTGGTATTCATCCACAATAAACTCCTTCCGCATCACTGGTATCTTCACCCTCCCGGTGGCTTCCCGCAGGTCGGCCATGGTTCCGCCAAAATATTTCTCGTCGGTCAATACCGACAATGCTGAAGCACCGGCAGATTCATACGCCTTGGTCACTTCGCTTACTACTTGTCCCGCTTTATCGGGATTGGCGGTTTGAAACAGCCACCCTTTACTTGGAGAACGCCGTTTGAATTCGGCGATAATTCCAGATTTGGAGCTTTCCAAAGCCTCTTTCATCGAGTAAAATGGAACAGCTCCCATCTCTGTCGATAGACGTTTTTCCAACTCAATAAGAGGCAGCCGTTCTCTCTGTGTGGCAACCTCTTTTCTTTTATTTGCGATTATCTCACTTAAAATATCTTTCATATTTCTATAGAATAAAGAATAAAGAGTAAAGAGTAAAGACTTTGCCGCTTTACCACCCGGTCTCCCCAGTCTCCCGATCTGCCCAGTCTCCAAGTTTCCCCAGTCTCCAAGCCTCCCGGTCATCCATTCAACTGAACGAACTTCTCCAGCGCCTTTAACGCTTTTTTCCCATACAATGAGGCCTTGGCAATCTCAAGACACTCTCCGATCGGTTTATCCTGCTCTATTGTCTGGATACCGAAAGCAGCGTTGATCAGTACCGCATTCATCTGTGCATCGGTCGCACTGGCATGCAGCACATTCCGGAATATCTGTGATGCCTCTTCAAGGGTATTCCCTCCGTAAAGGTCCTCTTGGGCAACCCGCTGATATCCCAACTCCTCCGGAGTAAAAAGCTGTTCTCCATTATTGGTCACCACCTTGAACTGGCTGGTAAGGGAGATTTCGTCATAACCGTCCATGCTGTGTACGATACAGAATTTTTTCTTCTCCGCCTGATAGATATAACCATACAACCGGGACATGGCCAAGTTGTAGACCCCCAACATCTGGAATTCCGGCTGTACAGGATTGACCAACGGCCCCAACACGTTGAAAAAGGTACGTACCCCAAGACTTTTCCTTACCGGAGCGACCGCTTTCAATGCTGGACTGAAGAATGGCGCATGCAGATAAGCGATATGACACTCATCAAGGCTTCGACGGAGCTTGTCACTATCAGTGGTGAACTTCACCCCCTGCTGCTCAATCACGTTACTGGCACCGCTAATGGAAGTAGCACCATAATTACCATGCTTCACCACGTTATAACCGGCACCGGCGACTACAAAACAGGCAGCCGTAGAGATATTGAAAGTATTCTTCCCGTCACCTCCCGTACCTACGATATCAAGCGAGCGATAATCCGACAGATCTACTCCCACCCGCATATCAAGAAGTGCATCACGGAACCCCAGCACCTCATCCACAGAGATATTCCGCATCAGGAAAGAGGTGATCAGCGATGCGATCTGCGTGTCGGCCACATCTCCTTTTACAATAGAGAACAACACCTCTTTCGCCTCATCTCGGGAGAGGTATTGATAATCGAACAGTTTATATAGTATTTCTTTCATTTTTTAGAATAAAGAGTAAAGAATAAAGAATAAAGACTATTTGGTACATAGGTTTTGAAAAAATTAAAAACTGACCCGCCGGTAATTAGTAATTGGTAATTGGTAATTTATTTATCCCCCCTCTCAATAAAATTCCGAATAATTCCTATCCCTTCCGGAGTGAGTATCGATTCGGGATGAAACTGCACGCCATGCAGGTCGAGCCTTTTATGTTTCATCGCCATAATGCTACCCGCCTCGTCTACTGCGGTGATTTCCAACTCAAGAGGGAAATTCTCTGCCGACACGATCCAGGAATGATAACGCCCCACCAGGATTTCCTCCGGTAAACCGTTAAAGAGATAGTCATCTCCCGTTATTTTGGCTGTTGTCTGTACGCCGTGAAAAACAAATGGTATATTCTCCAAGGCTGCTCCAAAAACCACTCCGATGGCTTGATGTCCAAGACATACACCCAATATGCTCTTCGTCTCGGCATACTGTTCAATCAATGGCAACAACAAACCTGCCTCTTCAGGTACTCCGGGTCCGGGCGAGAGAATGATCTTGTCATACTGCGCCACGGAAGCAAGCTCTATTTTGTCGTTACGGATCACATCCACATCATTGCAGCCCAAAGACTTTACCGCATGAAGCAGGTTATAGGTAAACGAATCATAGTTGTCTAAAATAAGAATCTT
>JBAYRG010000413.1:0-2822 GCA_041676805.1 Proteiniphilum sp. | reverse complement strand
GGGCTTTTATTGATCAACTCTTCTGCTGCGGCAGCCGCCTGCTCGAGATAATAAGCATAATCTTTCCCATCAAGGTTGAGTCCATGATATTTTCGGAAAGTCCCTTCATAAAGGCAGAATCGCGTTTTCAGAGCCAATGCCGCCCACCTGTTGACACGATAGGTGCTCACCGAGGAAGGAAGGTTCTCAATCGCATAATCAATATCTTCAATCATTTTAGTCATCACCAGCTCACGTGAATCCCGCGGCTTGTATAGATCTTCATCTGCCGAGCCTAATTCTATGTCATACCAAGGGACATCACCGAATTGCTTCACCTTATCAAAATAGAAGTAAGCCCTGAAGAATCGCGTCAAGGCAGTATACTTTACGATAGCAGCCTCATCTTCACATTGATCTATATAGACCAACAGGGTATTCATTTTCCTCAAGTCTCCCCACGACCATCCTCCTCCTGAGTTAGGCACAGTTCTTCTGGTTCCTCCGATCATTTCGGCTGAGAGGTTTTGTTGGATGTAAAGATCACTTTGGTCGTCGTAAGGAGATTTATCCAACAGGTTGTTGTAAAAAGTATTACTGAACAACTGAAGGTCTGTTTCCGTCTTAAAGTAAGTCGCCGGCGAGATTTGGCTCAAAGGTTTTGTATCAAGCAAATCATCGCAAGCTGTCAAACCTATTATTAGAGCAATCGCTATTATAATATATCGCTTCATTGTTATTATTCCTTATTATTGTTAAAAAGTAATATCTATACCGAACATAAACGTCTTAGCCCATGGATAATAGGCATTTTGATAAACTTCATTTGATCTATCGATCACTGCTTCCGGATCAACATATTTAGAATTCTTTTTGATCGGTGCCCAAAAGCAGAGATTTTCACCAGAGAAATAGAGACGAACATTTTCAATCAGAGCCTTTTTCGTCAAATTTGCAGGTACCGTATAACCAACGGTCAGATTTTTGAATCTCAAATATCTCAGGTTCTGTAAATAACGGTCATTTACCTTACTCAGCGGCCCGGAAGTTGCCGAATAGGCCATCGGTCGGGTAAAATAGGCGTCAGGATTATCTTCTGCCCATACTTTATCGAGGAAATTCTTTGGCAAGAAAGAGAGATAAGGATAGGAATAGGGGCCCCAGAAATTCATCATCTGTCCATGTGGATACCAGTAGTGATTACCCGTTCCCTGGAAGAAAACAGCGAGATCGACACCTTGCCATCTCACATTTGCATTGATCCCATAAGAAAGGCTAGGAAGTGAGTTCCCCAAGATCTTACGGTCTCCGGGATCATCCACAGTATTGCTTCCTATACCCAATTTTCCATCACGATCAATATCAAGAAACTTGAGGTCACCCCCTTGCCATCCTCCGGTGATACGGTTATTGATATAACTTAAATCCACTTCTTGCGCATAAGCCTGCGCCTCTTCTCTGCTTTGAAAGAGACCATCCGTGACAAAGCCCCATATCTCTCCAATTCTCATCCCTTCATAATAATCCTTGGCAAACGATTTCTCCGGATTATCATATTTAGTAATTACACTTCTGTAATCACTGAGATTGAATCCAAAACCATACTCTAAAGGTTTACTCGCCAACTGTATCCTATCTTTCCAGTTGATGGACAGCTCATATCCTTTGGTACGTAAGTCTGCCGCATTCATTCTTGGAGGTGTGGCACCATAGACGCCGGGCAGCGCCACTCCATCGGTCAACATATCTTCCGTATCACGAATATAGACATCGCCCACAAAGTTGAGCCTATTATTCAAGAAAGTCATATCAAGCCCCAAATTCCATTGCTTTGAAGTATCCCAGGTCAAGTCGGAAGCTACAGGCGCACCTATTGTTGAGTATTTACCCATAGTACTACCCTCACCGAATGAATATCCTGCAAAGTCATTGATTGAAATAAGTCGCAAATAGGCATAGTAGGAAGAGACATTCTGGTTACCCAGGCTACCATAAGAGCCTCTCAATTTGAGATTATCGATGTACTTCCGTGCGGGTTCGAAGAAAGATTCCTCAGAAATTCTCCATCCGGCTGAAGCAGAAGGGAACCATCCCCAACGATGATCGGCAGCAAAACGGGAGGTACCGTCAAAACGTCCACTGACTTCCAACAGATAGCGTCCTTCATAATCATAATTGATACGTCCAAAATATCCCATCAACGCATATTCATTTTGTCCACCACTCACCCCAGTGAGGGTATTGCCTTGCGAATCAGGTCCTACAAGATCCAAGTCATCCAACTCCCAGGAGGATAGATTTCTACCCCATCCCGTAAGATTTTTCAATTTCAATGTCTCATAATTAAATCCCACCACTCCCGTCAAGTTATGCACTTTGTTGAATGTTTCGTTATAAGTGGCAAAAACATTGGTAGAATAATAGTTCCTTGTGTTCACAATTTCATCCAGTTGGTTCTCACCGGCACCCGTACTATAAACTCCCATTTCAGCATCCGGATATTCTCTAAAATACATGTGATTAGAACGACTTGTATTACGTGATTGGTAGAATCGGTAAGTAAAATCGGCCGTCACACTCAGTGATTTTAACGGAGCAATGACAATACGGCTGGTGTTGGCGAAATCTGTAGCAATATTAGTAAGACGGTGTGAATTTTCACCAAGTATGATATGGCGTCCGTTAGCCACTTTATAACTACTGTATGGCGTACCGTATACCCACGAACCATCGGGGTTCTGCATGGGAATATTGGCTAACGCGTGTCGGGCACTGTAACCAAGAGTATTATCCACACTTCCATCACCTAATGAGGCGTACTTTGAGGTAAAGAATGATGTATT
>JBAYRG010000412.1:0-2837 GCA_041676805.1 Proteiniphilum sp. | reverse complement strand
TCGAAAATGCAATATATGAGAATCTGAAAGATTTCCCATATCCGAAATCGGTGGATAAGATTCAGATACTCACTTCCGATTTACACAATATTGGTATTCTCGGCGCAGGCGCCTTGTGTGTGTAATCATACTTGCCTACCCGGAGATCATTACCCGCCAATCCATTCATCAATCGTCCGATTATGGATTGGCGGATTTTTTTTCGATATTGACTTGTTATTTTTCGAATGAATCGCTCCTAAAGGGTACTACTGGTAATTCACGTATTCCGGCAAGGTTACCTATCTGGAAATTCCTGAAGCAGTAACGGACAGCTACCGGTTGGTCAATTCCTTCGCGGGATACTTCCACTTTGCCGTTGCGTACTACTGCTTGTGCGGGAAGGAACTGCCCCTCTTCCCCGGCAATTTCGAATCCTTCTATGCCATCCATCCTGCTGAATCCTTCTTTTGCATGATCGAAGGAGACAATTATTTTTCCATCACTGATTTCCATTGAATTGTATTCCGGTCCATGTGCGGCTACCCGATCATATCCATAGGTTTTGTTGAGTGCCATAAATGCGAGTCGTTTCCCGATATCGGTTTTATTGCGGGGATGGATATTACGCAATTCGTACGGTTCTGCCAGATCGTTCGTGGAGATCATCCCGCTATGAGGAATTAGATTCTGCGCCTTAAATTGAGCTTCGCGAAGATAGGCTGCCCCGGTATCATTTCCATTTCCATATTCAAAAGGGGCAATTTCCACATAGTAGAACGGAAGGTCGGAGTTATTCCATTGTTTACGCCAGAGGCTCACCATATTGTGAAGTCGCTCAGGATAAACCTGGTGGGCTCCCACATTCGATTCTCCCTGGTACCAGATAAAACCTTTTACGAGGTAATGAGTGATTGGGTGAATCATTGCATTATACATCAACAACGGACGTGCCGCCGGATTCAGTTTACTGACCACATCTTCGCTTAGATTGACATCCGGATAGGTCTCAAGGGTCTCCCTGTCAATCCACGATTCTACTTTGGTGCCTCCCCAGGCGGAAACGATAATACCGATAGGCACATTCAGTGACTTATGAAGTGTTTCGGCAAAGAAGAACGCCGTAGCACTGAATTCCGGTGAGTTGGCCGGATTACATACCTGCCAGCGGCCCTCTACTTCTTCCTGCGGTTCAAATGATTGCACCCTGGGGATTTTGACAAACCGAATAGCCGGGTACTGTCCGGATAAAGCAATGGTCTCGTTCGCATCCATGATGGGATTATTATTGAACCCATGGAGGGGCATTTCCATATTGCTTTGCCCTGATGCCAGCCATACTTCGCCGATCAGGATATCTTTGAGCACCACCTCTTCACCATCGGAGATCGTGACAGTGCGGGGAGTGAAGCTCGCTTCAGGTGTCTCGATCACGGCGAGCCATTTTCCTTCGTTATTGGCTGTGGCACGCACTGCGGTTTTGCTCCAGCAGGGCTTTACTTCCACCGTTTTTCCCGGATCGGTTTTTCCCCATATATTCACTTTACTGCTTTGCTGCAACACCATTCCGTCGCTCAGGATTTCAGGCAATACCGGCTTTGCGTATAATGCCAGTCCAAGAGTGAGTAATAGCGGCAATAGAAAAAATCGTTTCATTTGTTTTTAGTTTAATGTGTGTATAGCGAAAGATAGTAATTTAAAATCCAAAATCGTCGATTATAACCTCCTCCACTTCGTCGTGTTCGATCTCGACAGTGTTTTGTAATGTCAATCCCTCCACATAAATAGCTTTGTAGGGGATAGCGGGACAGACATATTCGCAACCGCCGCAACCTACACATATTTCCGGCCTGATCTCAGGAATGGTCAACATCCCTTTATAGGGAACCATGTGCACAGCCTGTGTGGGACAGTGCTCCGAACAGGCACCGCAACTTGTCTCATCGTAATAGACGATACAGTTCTCAATGATGAGTTGCACCTGCCCCATCTGGGTATGATTTTTCTCCTCTTTTGTCAGGGGAAGGATAGCCCCGGTGGGACATACTTCTCCGCAAATGGTGCAGTCGTAATTACAGAAACCGTGATCGAAGTAGAGTCTCGGTTGCATCATCCCTCCCAGGCCATATTCCAGAAAAGCCGGTTTGATTACGTGCGACGGGCATTTACTCACACAGAGGTGACAGGAGATACATTTCTCCCGCAAGTGGTCGAAGGTGGGTGTTCCCGGGGGAGCGATAGGGGTCTGTCGTTTGAATTCTCTCCTTGGAAGCAGATCGCCGGATGCTCTTTCCGGTGACAGGAGATTATTGGTCCCTGCCGGAAATATACTGTCCGAAGTTATTTGTGCGGCAAGTTTTCCCGCTGCCAATCCTGTAACGAGTGAGGCGGATAGGAAGCGGCGTTTCGAATCATCTATCGCCCTGTCTTCTTTCAGGTAACTATATGTTGGTGCTGCTTTGCCATCCTTTTCACCGGCAGCGCCTTTTTTACCCGGCCGTACCAATGTATATCTCATCGCGTTGCGGTTGCAGCTTTCGATGCAATTGAAACAGCCAACGCAACGGCTATAATCGACTTGCTTGTTCTTTGAGTCGATACAGGAGGCTTTACATTTCATGGCGCATAATCCGCACATATTGCATTTCTCGTCGACGAACCGGATCCTGAAGAGAGAGAATTTGCTGATGAACCCGAGGGCGGTTCCCACCGGACAGATGGTGTTACACCATGTCCTGCCGTTGCGCCATGCCAGATAACCTATCACCAAGAGGGTGATCAGCGAAATAAGAAGCGAAGAGAGGCTCAGGATGTAGATGCTGACTTTATAAAAAGTGAAATTGTTGAACGAGGTGAAG
>JBAYRG010000411.1:0-2838 GCA_041676805.1 Proteiniphilum sp. | reverse complement strand
GCTCAGTCGGTTAGAGCATCTGACTGTTAATCAGAGGGTCCTTGGTTCAAGTCCAAGAGGAAGAGCGGAAAAACGGGTCGAAAGGCTCGTTTTTTTGCTATATACTTAATTCAATTGACAATGGATAATTGACAATTGAAAATGAACAAATAACTTTGGTAATTGGTAATTAGTAATTGGCAATCAAAATGAAAAAAGTATTGATTACATATCGTCTGAAGCCGGAAGGGCTGAAAATGCTGGAAGGAAAGTATAATGTCACATTTCCTGCCGACAGGTCGTATTTTACCAAAGGGGAGGTACTGGAGATGATTCATGATTATGAGGTGCTTGTCCCTAATTTTAGTTTTTATACTGACAGAGAAATTATGGACAAAGCCATAAAATTAGAACTGATCTCTAATTTTGGTGTAGGATTCAACAATATTGATGTGGATTATGCAACCCAAAAAGGAATTGTGGTTGCCAATATCCCTAACAGTACACGTGAACCGACGGCTGAGTTTGCTTTCGCGCTTTTGCTGGCTGCCGGACGCCGTATTGGTTATTATGACCGGAAATTACGTACCCCCGAAGGGGTAAGCTGGGGGATATACGCCGAGAGCGGCATGAAGGTGTTTGGGAAAACATTGGGCATTATTGGTATGGGACGTATCGGGCAATCATTGGCTCGGCGTGCTATGGCATTTGGTATGGAGATCATTTACCATAACAGGAATCGGTTAGACAGGGCTATCGAACAACAATATAATGCCAGGTATGTAGCGTTTGACGAACTATTGAAAACGGCCGATTATATCTCATTGAATGCACCATATACCTCCCAAACTCATCATATGATTGCTGCAGAACAATTCAACATGATGAAGTCCACTGCAATATTTATCAATACGGCCCGTGGCAGTATGGTAGATGAAAAAGCCCTGGCAAAAACGTTGAAAGAGAACAGAATCTGGGCTGCCGGGCTGGATGTGTTTGAGGATGAGCCGCATATCCTGTCGGAATTACTAAAACTCGATAATGTGGTGCTTGCTCCCCATGCCGCGACTAAAACGATAGAAGACCGGATCAATATGTCGATTGAGATGACGCAAAATATTGTAGGTTTTTATGAAGGTACTTATTCCGTATCACGGGTGAACTGAATTTATAAATGATTGATACACATATTTTACCGAATGGTTTACGCATCATTCACCGCTTTTTTCCATCCGAAATATCCTATTGTGGTATTGCGGTGAATACAGGTACTCGTGATGAATTTCCCGGTGAACAGGGTATGGCCCATTTTGTGGAGCATATGCTCTTCAAAGGGACGAAAAAACGCAGGGCGCATCATATTGTCAACCGTATGGAGAATGTGGGAGGAGAATTGAATGCCTATACGGCGAAGGAGGAAACATTTATTTATGCCGCATTCCCGGGTGAGTATTTATCCCGTACTATGGAGTTGTTGAACGATATTGTTTTTCACTCCCAGTTCCCTTCGCAACAGATTGATCGTGAACGGGAAGTGATTGTCGATGAGATCCTCTCTTATGACGATTCGCCCTCGGAGTTGATCTATGATGATTTTGAAAACTTGATGTTTGCAGGACACGATCTTGGGCATTATATCCTGGGTGATCAGGAGACGTTACAATCATTCAATAACGGAAAAATGAAACATTTCGTTCAACGGCAGTACCGTCCTGATAATATGCTCTTTTTCTCTTTCGGAAAAACCTCTTTTTCAAAAGTGGTCCGCCTCGCGGAAAAATATTTTTCATCCGCATCTAATCCGTCGAACGGGGCATTACCCGTCAAACATCGTATAGCTCCCGAACTCCTTGCTCCTGTAAGGAAAGAGATACGGAAAGATACTTCCCAGACGCATGTGGTAATAGGTTGGTCCACATTCAACATGCATCATCCCGATAAGTATATATTACACATGATCAATCATATATTGGGTGGGGGAAGTCTGAACAGCCGACTCAATGTGTCGCTTCGGGAAAAACATGGGTTGGTATATCATGTGGAATCGAACTTGACGCTCTATTCCGATACCGGCCTGTTCACTATTTACTTTGCTTGCGACCCGAAATTCAAAGAGAAATGCTTGCGGTTGATCCATAAAGAGGTCGAGAAGATCATGCAAGCCGAATTGACCCCAACGCAGTTAATACGTGCCAAACGACAATGGAAAGGCCAAATGGGAATCGCTGCCGAAAATCATGAGAACAGCGCATTGGGCATGGGAAAGACCTTTTTGCATTTCGACCACTACATGCCGTTGTATGATCTCTATACACATATCGACCGGATTACATCGCGGGAGATTAGGAGAGTGGCGCAGGAGATATTTTTAACACCTCCTTTTGAGTTGAGCTATGTGTGATGGAGATGTGTTTGAATGCTGCAATCCAACAGTGAGTATTTTTGTTTGTGTTGAGTTTTATTTGCCGGGAAAGGCAATCCATAAATTTTAGAAGCGACCGGCAAAACAATATTCGACAGTCGGGTGTTTTATCTACAGCTTTTATACTATCCTGGACAAAAATAGTCTGAAAGCCATTGAAGAGGTGATCTTCAAATTAATGAAATAACGAATAAAATTTTAACTAAACGGATGAAATTATGAAAAAAATGAAATTTACGTTGATCGCGGCGATGCTGCTGATGGTTACCCTGGCAAGTGCACAAGTGAGCTTGGGCATAAAGGGAGGTGTGAATATGTCTAATTTCTATGGTGATGAGTTGAACGACAATAATTTGAAAATCGGCTTTAACGCGGGTTTGTCGGCAGACTTCGATTTTTCGCCTAACAGCGCTATCCAGACGGGACTGTTCTTCACT
>JBAYRG010000410.1:0-2877 GCA_041676805.1 Proteiniphilum sp. | reverse complement strand
CAGGCCGACAGGCATTTGGGGCGTTTAGATATGTATTCAGAATATGTAAACATCGATCTGTTTATATCCATGCATATCGCTAAAGAGGCAACCCAATCTTCACGGATAGAAGGTACTCGAACGCATGTGGAAGAAGCCTTTCTTGAGAAAGAGGATCTTTCGATAGAGAAAAGGGACGATTGGGAAGAGGTGCAGAATTATATTCAGGCGATGAATGAGGCGGTTCAACAGCTTCACCGTTTACCCTTTTCCGGAAGGTTGATTCGCGAAGCGCATAAGATACTTCTGTCCGGAGTAAGAGGGGAGCACAGGATGCCCGGGGAGTTCAGAAGCAGCCAGAATTGGATTGGTGGTAGCACGATAAACGATGCTGTGTTTATTCCGCCGCCCGCGCAAGAAGTGGGTCGGCTTATGTCGGATATTGAAAAATTAGCGAATGATGATATTAACCCTTTACCGGATCTGTTGAAGGCGGCTATCATACACTATCAGTTCGAGACGGTACACCCTTTCTTGGATGGAAACGGTCGTGTGGGAAGGCTCATGATAACGCTTTACCTGGTTTCGAAAGGAATTTTGAAACGGCCAATTTTGTATCTCTCCGATTTTTTTGAAAAAAACAAATCGTTATACTATGACAATTTGATGAGAGTAAGAACACATGATGACATAAACCAGTGGTTTAAGTTTTTTCTATCCGGTATAATCGAGACAGCGAAAAGTGGAGTCGCGACGTTTGATGGAATTATGCGAATTCAAAAATCATTGGATTTAATCCTCAAGCCTTTAGGTGGCCGCATAGCCGATGCACGGTTGGTCATTGATGAATTATTTAGGAATCCAATAATTAATGCCGTCAAAATGGAACAGATTATCGGTAAATCATCCGTTTCCGTATACAAATTGATTACTGATTTAGAGAAATTGGGTGTGTTGAAAGAAATAACCGGGGGGCAAAGAGGGCGTATTTATGTCTTTGAAGATTATATCGCGTTATTCAAGTAACAGTAATGACCCGAATTTTACCTCGAATCACTCCGTGTAGACGCGGATAATCTTGGCATCGGTCTCGGGGCGGCTATTGCCATCTACCGGTAGGGCCGCTATCTTGTCGATCACCTCCAGCCCCTCGAATACCTCGCCGAAAACGGTGTACTCGCCATCCAAGTTACGAAGCCCCCCGAGGGTAGAATAGTCTTTTTTTAATTCCTCGGGGAGAATAAGTTTGCCGGGAGCCTCCGCGTATAACGAGTCCACGATTCCCAAGACGGAATCCAGCAGCGCGTTGAACCCCCTCGGATCGCTCTCCTTGAGCCGTGCCAACTCCTCCTTGTGCGGGGAGTAATGGGTGCGAATGAGTTCGTTGCGGATGGGTACGTTAACAACTCGTTCCAAGGTGTCGAGCCTTCCTTCGGTGTATATTTGCCCGTGGACGATGTAGAACTGCGACGCGTCTGATCGCTTCCCGGGGTTCTCGTTGTCTCCTTTTCTCGGGGCACCCAATGCTCCTTTCTTGTGATAGCGGTGCTCCAAGAACTCGGGGTTCAACTCCATGTCGGTACGCCCGCTTCCTACCTGTGCTCCGGGAGGCGCGTTCCGCGAATCTTGTGCTCCCCCTTGGACCACGAAGTTTTTCACCACCCGGTGAAAGAGCGTGCCATCGAAATATCCCTTGTTTATTAGCTTCAAGTAATGGTTGCTATGCACTGGCGTCTCGTCGTAGAGCCTTGCCTTCATCGTGCCATAATTGGTTTCGATAACCACGGTAGGGTAATTTTCCTGGGCGGTCGTGATGAATGCCCAAGCTGTCAAAAAGATAATGACTATCTGTTTTCGTATCATGATTTCTCCTCCTTTTGCATCTTTCGTTATCAGCCTTTCGTTTTTTGTCTTCAGGCCTGCTTTTGCATCATAAATATTGAATCTTGAATCTTCCAATCAATTGGGCGCTCTCTTGTACAAGTAGGCCGCGATGCCGATGAAGATAATGTTTGGTACCCACGCGGCGATAAAGGGGCTCATTCCTCCTTTCACGGCAAAGGTAGAGCTGATGGTCATGAAAAGAATGTATGCCATGCTGAGTGCCAGCCCTATGCCTATGTTCAAGCCCATGCCTCCCTTCACTTTGCGGGCAGAGATGGCCGCCCCGATAATGGTGAGGATAAATGCCGAAAACACGGAGGCGATCCGGTTGTGGTACTCAATCTGGAATGCTTGGATATTGCCAAGGCCGCGTTCCTTTTGGCTCCTCACGTACTGGCGAAGCTGGGGCGATGTCATCATTTGCTGGTCGGTGGCCGCGATGATAAAATCATTGGGCACGATGTGCAGCGTGGTGTCGATGGAGGTGCCATGAGTGATAGTCTCGGTCAGCCCGTCGAAATCCCGGATTTGGTAGTTTCGGATGGTCCATTGGTAGGCCGAATCGTACTTGACGGATTGGGCCGTGAGCCGCGATACCAGTTGGAGGCTGTCGAAATGGTCGATGGAGAAATTATACCCTGTATTGCTCGGCATGTCGAAGTTGCCGAAATAGACAATGGTGCCCGGGCCCACCTTGAACTGGATATCCCGGTCGCCTGTTTTCTTTTTCCGTTGGTCCACGTAATTTTGCTCAAACTCGATCCGGGTGGCGTTGGCCGGGGGGATCAAGTAACTCCCGAAGACAAAAGTGAAGATCGCTATTACCAGGGCCGATGCCATGTAGGGCTTCATAAGCCGTTTAAAACCGATGCCGTTAGAGAGGATGGCGATGATTTCGGAGTTGTTGGCCATCTTCGAGGTAAAGAAAATTACGGCCAAGAAGACGAAGAGGGGGCTAAACAGGTTGGTATAATAGGGGATGAAATTGAGGTAATAATCAAAGATGATTCCTTG
>JBAYRG010000409.1:0-2894 GCA_041676805.1 Proteiniphilum sp. | reverse complement strand
GAAGATGTCCGACTCCAGGGATTTCAACGCCGCTTCGGCTGATGGGATCTCGGCCGAGAGCGCTTTTAAGGCATTGTTCTGCTCGACGATCTTTTCATCCAGCGAGTCGATCAGGTTGGCGAGCGATTCTAATGATACCTCGGGGAGTTTCATCTCCTCCAATTGTAGTTCGTCGACTGCTTCCACGCCTTTCGTCATCGTGACAAAATAGGTTTTGGATGCTTCTTTACTGATAACGATGGCGTTATATTTCGTTTCCCATTCGGGATCATATTCCTTGTCCGGCACGATAAAGAAACGGAGGTGATATCCTGCTTCTTGTAGTTTTTGGATATTCTCCGGGTCGAAGTTCCCCCAGGGGAGCAAGTTGTCGCGTTCTTTGAGACTGACCTGCAACTGTTGATGGAGCGCCGACTTCTCATTTTCGATCTTCTCTATCTCGATAGGGATATTCATTCCTCGCGTTATATCGGCTTCAAGGAGTGGGACGGGTGTTTTTTTATCACGTAGTTGCTTGAGTTTCTTGATCGATTCGCCCAACCGTTTGGCATCTGAGAGATAATCCTGCAATTTCTCTTCATCCACCATCCTATTGTCCTGCTCCACCACATGGATCATCCCCATATCGCGCAGTGCATGCAGGAATCGGTCGTAATCCTTATGGAAAGAGATAAAAGCAAATTTCTTCATTGTCGCTACCATACGCTTCCCTCCTGTTCTCTACGTTGTTCCTGATGCGCACGCATAATTTTCTGTGATGATTTGGAGAGGTTCTCCTCATCTTCGAGATAGCGTTTTATCTTCAGAATGGCTTCCTGATAGCCGGGGATCTGTACTTTCTCGAAGAGGTTGACTTTCTGGGTGGTTTTCTTCCTGGCGTATTCGAGCCGGGAGAGCCTTATCTCCTGGAAATCGCGTCGGATACCAATCTCAGCTAGTCCTTCGAGGGTCTTTACCCCGTCGAGGAACCATTTCGGGCGGTTGAAGAGGCTGAACGGCTGGATCTCGAAATCTACCTTGTCGAGCATCGGCAGGAGCACTCCGGCGATCTTTCTTTTTGAGAGGTGTACCTCTTTTACACGCAGCAGGGTGGGGTCGAATTCCGTCCACATGCTGACCATCTTGTCGTACGATTTGATTTTATCTTCGAGTTCCTTGTCGAGCTGTGCTATCTCTTCCTTGGTTTTTTTCACTTCCACCCGCAGCGCAGATTCTTTGTTCTGCAGCGTGGGAAGCGCCCGCTCACGGACAGACAGTTGTTTTTCTAACTGCTGGCGCGACGTTTTGTTATATTGAAATCGAATAGCCATTATTGTTGCCAGTAGGTATCTATCAATTCTTGTTTCATATTCACCTCAGCCGGTTTGAAATGCTGTGACAACAATTTCCATGTATAGTCGAGCATCTCGGTGGTATCGAGGTTCACATCAATCGCAAGTATCTTTTCAGAGTAGTCTTTGGCAAACGAGAGCGCCCTGGTGTCGTAATCGGTCAGGTCGAATCCGTTTTCCATTTTTGTTTTTGCATTGGCGGCGTCGGCATAGAGACGTACGGCGGCGTTCATCACCTGCGGGTGGTCTTCCCGTGTCTTCTTGCCCTGTACCAATTGTTTCAGGCGGGAGAGCGAGCGAAACGGGTCTACCACTACTTTACCCACATCGCTGTCGCGGCGCAGGAAGAGTTGTCCTTCGGTGATATATCCGGTGTTGTCGGGTACGGCGTGGGTGATATCTCCTCCGGAGAGGGTGGTCACCGCTACAATGGTGATGGAACCGCCCGAGGGGAACTGGGCCGCTTTCTCGTATATCTTGGCGAGGTCGGAATAGAGCGATCCCGGCATCGAGTCTTTCGATGGGATCTGGTCCATACGGTTCGACACGATAGAGAGTGCGTCGGCGTAGGAGGTCATGTCGGTCAGCAGTACCAGTACTTTTTCGTTCTTATCCACTGCGAAATATTCGGCCGCTGTCAATGCCATATCGGGTATCAGCAGGCGTTCCACAGCCGGGTCTTCGGTGGTGTTCATAAAGCTGATGATGCGGTCTAACGCCCCTGCATTGCTGAACACGTTCTTGAAGTAGAGGTAGTCGTCGTTGGTCATCCCCATACCTCCCAGGATGATCTTGTCGGTCTGCGCGCGGAGTGCCACGGTAGCCATCACCTGGTTGAACGGCTGGTCGGGGTCGGCAAAGAAAGGAATCTTCTGTCCCGAGACCAGTGTATTATTCAGGTCGATTCCCGAGATACCGGTTGCGATCAGTTCGGACGGTTGTTTGCGGCGCACCGGGTTCACCGAAGGACCTCCGATGGGGCGTTCTTCACCTTCGGGCACGGGACCTCCGTCGATCGGATCTCCATAGGCATTGAAGAAACGGCCTGCCAATTGTTCGCTCACCTTCAGTGAGGGGGATTTTCCCATAAAAATCACTTCGGCGTTGGTTGGAATACCTTCGGTACCTTCAAAGATCTGGAGGGTCACCTCGTCGCCGATGATCTTCACCACTTGTGCCAGACGGCCTTCCACAGTGGCCAACTCATCATAACCTACATGGGTTGCTTTTACCGAACAGGTCGCCTTGGTGATCTGGGTGATTTTTGTATATATTTTTTGAAATGCTTTTGCCATAACTCTTTTTTTTGTTATTCGGCTTCGCCGTTATTTCCCGCCTTGCGGGATAGCGCCATTGAATAACTACTGAATAACTACTGAATAACTACTGAATAACTACTGAATAACTACTGAATAACTACTGAATAACTACTGAATAACCATTGAATAACTACTGAATAACTATTGAAAATCTAACTCTTTTTAGTGGAGATCAATTCATCGAGTTGTTTCCGGTACTCATTGAACTTGTCAGATTGGAATTCAGAATAGTTCATCTGTCTTC
>JBAYRG010000408.1:0-2908 GCA_041676805.1 Proteiniphilum sp. | reverse complement strand
TGATATTAGAAGTACAATCACTACAGGATCACAATACCATTTTTCTCACACAACTCTAACGCCATTTCCCGGAGGCGGAATTTCTGTATCTTGCCGCTGCCGGTCATAGGGAACGTATCCACAAAAAAGACATAACGGGGTATCTTGTACTTGGCGATATGCCCTTTACAGAAATCACGCACATCTTCACTCTCTAATTGAGATCCCTCCTTACGGATGATAAAAGCACCCACATCCTCACCGTACCTCTGAGAAGCTACCGCCACCACTTGCACATCTTTCACTCCCGGCATCCTGTAAAGATAATCCTCCACCTCTTTGGGAGATATGTTCTCCCCTCCCCTGATGATCATATCCTTGATGCGCCCGGTGATACGGTAATTCCCGTTCTCATCCTTAACGCCCAAGTCGCCCGAATGCAGGAACCCATTTTTATCGATGACCTGGGCTGTGGCTTCCGGATTCTTGTAGTAGCCCTTCATCACATTGTATCCTCGGCTGCACATCTCTCCCTGTACACCTACAGGGCACTCTTCTCCCGTTTCGGGATCAATCACGCTCACTTCGGTAAACTCATAATCTCTCCCCACGGTGGTGCACCGCACATCAAACGGATCATCCACACGGCTCTGTGTCATTCCGGGTGAGGTCTCCGTCAACCCATAGACGCTGGTGAGATCCATAAACATCTTTTCGTTCACCTGCCGCATCAGCTCCTCGGGACAGAGAGCGCCTGCCATGATTCCTGTGCGGAGGGAGCGCACATCGAACAGTTCGAACATGGGGTGGTTGAGTTGCGCGATAAACATGGTAGGAACCCCGTGCAACACGGTACACCGCTCCTTGTGGATGGAAGCGAGTGTGACCAGAGGATCGAAACGCTCCACCATCACCTGCGTACTTCCGTGTGTCAGGCAACACATGGTGGCAAGTACTACACCGAAACAGTGAAACAGAGGGACGCAAACACAACATTTGTCATCGGCGGTGAATTTCATGTGTACGCCGGTCAAATAACCGTTATTGGCAATATTATGATGGGTAAGCATCACCCCTTTTGGAAATCCTGTCGTTCCCGAGGTGTACTGCATATTCACCACATCGTGGCATTGGGAAAGCGAGCGCAATCTCTGAAACTCCTGATCGGAAACATTTTTTCCGATCAGTAACAATTCGGCAGTATTATACATTCCCCGATATTTTTCCTGCCCAACATAGACCACATTCCTCAATGCGGGGAAATGGTCCGATTTCAATTTTCCACGCTGTATGCTTTTCAATTCGGGCAGTAGTTCATAAATAATATCGGTATAATTGCTCCCCGGTACTCCATCCGTCATACACAAGGTATGCATATCCGAATCTTTCATCAGGTAGGAGATCTCTTCGGTACGGTAACTGGTATTCACCGTCACCGCTACCGCTCCAATTTTCGCGGTAGCATACAGGAAAGTCAGCCAATCGGGTACGTTCTGCGCCCATATCCCCACATTACTACCCCGGGTGACTCCAATGGAGATCAGGCCTTTTGCCATGTCATCCACCCTTTTATTGAAAATGTCCCAGGTAAAACGCAGGTTACGATCGGAGTAAACAATATATTCTTTGTCGGGTGTTTCTTTTGCCCAATATTCCAGCCAGTCTCCCAATGTCTTTTCGGAAAGTTGAATATCTGATTGATTTGTCATGGTCATAAACGGATTTTTCTATACTGTTATATAGCTTATGCCGGAGAATAGACAATTCCCAGGATCTTTGCGGTAGCATCTTCTCCGGCTGTCACCAAGTGGTTCACTATGGAATCGTAGTAGATACTATCACCTTTATGCAATTCATACCTCTCTCTTCCATAATGTACAATGACGGTTCCCTCCAATACAAAAAGAAACTCCTCACCCTCGTGAGATGAAAAACTCCCGGGTTCCGTGACTGGTCTGATATCAATCAGGAACGGTTCCATATTTCGTCCGGCTTTCCTCGCCGCCAGCGAACTAAAATCCATGTGTGAATGATTGTCGGTCAGATGACTCGTAAATGTAACGGTAGGAAATGAATCGGCATGTCGGTTAACCACCGGTCCTAATTCTTCATTATCGTCAAGAAAGGTACCCGGACGTACTCCCAGGGCACGTGCTATTTTAATGATTGAGGCAAGAGAAGGAATTCGCTCATCTTCGAGTATCCTGTTCACCTGCTCCACTTTTAATCCGGCTCCAGCCGCGAGGTCTTCAGCCGATATGTTTTTACCGGCACATAAGGTTTTAATTTTTTCCGTAACTGTTGTCATCTCTATTTTCATTAAAAATGCAAAAATAAAGAAATAACAACAATCAGGCAAATATTCTGTAAGATTGTTATTTTTTCAGGCTATTTTATATTGATTCCATTTTAGAACATCTATTTTCCTATCAATCTACTTTCATACAGCATGTTTGTTTGATAGGGTAACATCTGTTTTTATGTAAAAAGAGTCTATCCGTCTACTTTTGAGATGAAAAAGTCTACCCGAAGAGCAGGTATATCAATACTTTATATTTTTGAATAGCACCCTGTTTTCCCGGGCTTCGTTAAGTCGAATCAATATCTTCTCCCGGTTGTAATCAGAAAAATCACTGTTTTCACTACCGGTAATCAAGGTGAGCAGCTCTGTCAACTCTTTGTCCGAGAATTGCTCCATGATCTCATCGAATGGTTCTTTGGAGCCAATCTCGAAACGGATAAAGGCAAGCCTCGATTTTGCGGTCGGGAAATCGGGAGCTATCTCCAATAACTCTTCCAGATAATCGGCAGCCTGTTCAAATTTTTCCTGTGCCACGCTGATATTCGCCAGCCTGTCGAGCACCTCCTCATTGGCTTCCGAAACAAGGGCAGCTTTCATATAGGCTGTTTCGGCACCGGCAAAGTCTTC
>JBAYRG010000407.1:0-2921 GCA_041676805.1 Proteiniphilum sp. | reverse complement strand
TCCCTCTTTTCAGTGCTACTTTTACTACGCCGGAGGTGAGATTACCATATTCCACCGAAGGAATCCCCCGTATCACCTCTACCGACTCGATACGGTCGGTGGCGACGGAGCGCAGGTCGACCCAGTATGAGACGGTTGGCGAGGCGGTCTCTCCATACACATTCTGCACCGCGTCATTCTGCAGTGTCACCCCGTCGATCATAAAAGCTGTGCCAAGCGAAGTGTTTACATCACTGCCTGCCTGTCGCAGTTGCATATATTGAGGAGTAATCATCGCCACCTCTTTCGTCAATCCTCCCGGCAAGAGCTGGAAAACATCGGCAAGGCTGGAGGGTTGGATGTGCTGGAGCGCCTCTTTTCCGATGACGGATGAGGTGTGCTCTTTGGTGTTCTCCCTGGCGGAGACAACCACTTCGCTCAATGCGAAGCTGCGGGGATGAAGAGAAAAATCGATTTTTGTGTCTTTTTGCAGCAATAGGAGTGTATCGATATTTTGATACCCCAGGGAGGAGACAGTCATTCTGTATGATTGCCCCGGTTCGCATAGGATGGTGTAATGTCCATGGATATCACTTGCACTGCCGTTATATGTTTCATGTATATATAAGGTGGCGAAAGACAAGGGTTCCTTTGTACTTGCGTCAGTGATATTCCCAGATACTTTTATATATCTCTTGTGACTTTCATCCGCAAAAAGGGGGTTGATAGTGGAAAAAATAGTTATCGCTATATATATCAGACAAATATGTTTCATTTACGCTTTTGAAAACGCAAAGGAACAAATTTATAGAGAGCAATACTATCCCTTAATATGGGTATATTTTTATGGAAATATAGCAGGAAGTAGTAGTGGAAGAATATGAATTATTCATATCTTTGCTTTGAGGTATTTCCAGTAGTTCCTTGTTTTGGAACAGTCGTCTTGAGGTGTAAGAATGACAACAATCTCCTCAGTTAGGTCAATCCGATTAAAATCTTACATATTAAACAGCAACATGTATGAATTACAGAATTGAAAAGGATACGTTGGGTGAGGTACAGGTACCTGCCGACAAGTTATGGGGTGCACAAACCGAGCGGTCGCGCAATAATTTCAAGATTGGAACTCCCGCTTCTATGCCGAAGGAAATCATTTACGGATTTGCTTACCTGAAAAAAGGAGCGGCATATGCCAACCATGAGCTGGGGCTGTTGTCGCAGGAGAAACGAGATTATATTGCCCGGGTATGCGATGAGATCCTGGTAGGCAAGCTCGACGACCAGTTCCCGCTGGTTATCTGGCAGACCGGATCGGGAACCCAAAGCAATATGAACGTAAACGAAGTGATCGCCAACCGAGCCCATCAACTGGCTGGAAAAACGATTGGCGAAGGTGAAAAGACCCTGCAACCCAATGATGATGTCAACAAGTCGCAGTCGTCGAATGATACTTTCCCTACCGGAATGCATATTGCCTGCTATAAGAAGATTGTAGAGGTAACCCTACCCGGATTGCGGCAACTGCAAAAATCGCTGGCCGCCAAATCGAAAGAGATGGGGGATGTGGTAAAGATCGGGCGTACACACCTTATGGATGCAACTCCTCTTACACTGGGGCAGGAATTCAGCGGGTATGCCGCCCAACTGGAATATGGTATCAAAGCCATTGAGCATACATTGCCGCACCTGGCGGAACTTGCCCTTGGCGGAACCGCGGTGGGAACAGGATTGAATACGCCTAAGAATTATGATGTAGTTGTAGCACGCTATATTGCCGAATTTACCGGTCTTCCTTTTGTAACTGCCCCCAACAAATTTGAAGCGTTGGCTTCTCACGATGCGGTGGTGGAAGCCCATGGAGCATTGAAACAGGTGGCTGTGTCGCTTAACAAGATTGCCAATGATATCCGCTTGCTGGCTTCCGGCCCGAGAAGCGGTATTGGCGAGATCATCATTCCCGCCAATGAACCCGGATCATCTATCATGCCCGGAAAAGTAAATCCTACCCAGTCGGAAGCGCTCACCATGGTATGCGCCCAGGTGATCGGCAACGATATGGCTATCGCCGTGGGCGGTATGCAGGGCCATTTCGAACTGAATGTCTTTAAGCCGGTGATGGCTGCCAATTTCCTGCAGAGTGCACAACTGCTGGGTGATGCTGCCCTGTCGTTCGATATCCATTGTGTATCGGGTATTGAACCTAACAAGCCACGTATCAAGGAATTGCTCAATAACTCCCTGATGCTGGTAACCGCTTTGAATACCAAGATCGGATATTATAAAGCAGCCGAGATTGCCAACGCGGCTCACCGAAACGGTACTACGCTCAAAGAGGAAGCTGTCCGCCTGGGTTATCTCTCCGAGGAAGACTTCGACAGATGGGTGCGTCCAGAGGAGATGACCGGTCCGATGGATTCATAAAAGATATTTTGTACGGCATCATTTTTTGATGCCGTTTTTTCTTTGTATTTTTGTCAGTGAATGCAAAATAACCCGGATAAATAATCTCCGAACGAATTTAAAAACTATTTATGGCAATAAAACCATTTATTTACCAGGAGCCATTTCCGATGTCTAAAGACCAGACATCCTATTATCTGCTCACCAAAGAGCATGTATCAGTGGCATCCTTTGAAGGAAAAGAGATGCTGAAGGTCTCGAAAGAGGGATTAACCCTATTGGCGGAAACTGCTTTCCGTGATGTGGAATTCCTGCTGCGCCCCGATCACCAGGAGCAAGTGGCCAGTATTCTCACCGATCCCGAGGCGAGTGATAACGATAAGTTCGTGGCACTCACCTTCCTGCGCAACTCGGAGATCTCCGCAAAAGGAATTCTCCCTTTCTGTCAGGATACGGGGACAGCGATTATCATGGGGAAAAAGGGACAGCGGGTATGGACCGACGGGAACGATGAAGAGGCTCTTTCCAGGGGAGTGTATAAT
>JBAYRG010000406.1:0-2948 GCA_041676805.1 Proteiniphilum sp. | reverse complement strand
CTGTTGCGTTCGGTCAAAAAATTGTTGGGTGAAAACGCATTGGATTTGCTCATAGGCGAGCGGGAACAGCATGTATATCAACGGTACGAAAAAGAAATGAAAGCCGCCTCTTCCATCGAGGAAAGTTTAAGGATATTGACCAGAATACGTTCCCAAGAGGGCTACATGGCAGAATGGACAAAAGCCGATGGGATTTATTATTTTACTGAAAACCATTGTCCCATTTGTGCCGCAGCAACCGAATGCCAGAAATTCTGCCGAGCCGAATTATCCAATTTCAGGCAACTGATCGGCAACGAATTCAAAATTGAAAGGATACAACATATTGTATCAGGCAATCATCGTTGCGTATATAGAATAACAGAGTCATCATAGCACAAAACCAACCAAAAGTATAACTACATCGGCTTGTTATCGAGATTTGCATTTCTCCTTCCTTTTCCTCGGTTTTTGAATGGAAATCCACAGCACCACCAACAGGCAAAATAGCTGAACAGTTCCACCGACGATCTGATGATCCGTATTTGGATACTATATTGATAACAGGGAAGCATCTGTCTGGAGAATAACAAATTTATATCGAAACTTTTGGGTATTTTTGCATTCTGAAATATTTAGTCATTCATGTATATGCCGGAAGTTTTAAGAAATATCCTGCGGAAACTGTTCAAAACCAATTGGCAGACAGCCCATTTTGCTTTGTTGATGGGCTTTCTGAATCTTCTGCTTTTTCATTTTCCATTTTTTGGTTTTGTCTTTAACAACGTCGATAATAAGAATTTCAGGGATATTTCCCTTATTATTAGCCTGATAACTGCGGTACTGGTTGTAAACGCTTTTATTTTCTACCTGCTACTTTCTCTCTCCCGCGTTGCCGGGAAATTCTTACTGATACTATTTTTTATTCTTAACGCGGTTGCACTCTATTTTGTCAATACTTATCATGTCATCATGGATGAAAACGTAGTAGGGAGTGTATTCATTACCACTTATGGAGAGGCCAGCGCTTTTTTCTCTTTTAAACTGATATGGTATATTATCCTGTTTGGAGTCATTCCCGCCATTTACATCACTAAGACAAAAATAGTAAAAGGTACATGGAAGAAATTTTTGGCTATTTCTTCGCTTACCGTGTTGTGTATCGGTTTGCTGGTAGTTGCCAATGCCAACACTTTGCCCTGGTTCCATAAAAATTATAAGCAATTACAGGGGCTTATGATGCCCTGGTCTTATACTATAAGCACTTTCCGGTTTTACGACCACAAGCACCGAAATGATAAAAAAGAAATCCTATTGCCCGATGCCACCATAAGAGATGATGAGAAAGCGGTTGTTGTCCTGGTGATAGGTGAATCTGCAAGAAGACAAAATTTCTCCTTGTATGGGTACGGGAAAAATACCAATCCGTTGCTTTCCCAAACAACGAATCTATTCCATTTTCCGGCGATTTCTTCCGCTACCTATACCACCGCCACCGTGAAGTCTATTTTAAAACACGACAATAGCAATGATTTGTATGAATTCTTACCCAATTACTTATATAGGAATAATGTTGAAGTTGTTTGGCGAACTACCAATTCGGGTGAACCACCGCTCCATATTGAAAAATATCAGACTAGGGATTCACTGAAGCAATATTACGAGGGAGAAGAACGTGATTGGGATGAAATTCTTTTGGCGGGACTAAAAGAGCAGATACTGGCGAGTAAAAAGAATAAAATACTGGTTGTAGTGCACACAAGCATAAGTCATGGCCCTAACTATAGCAAGAAATATCCACCCCGTTTCGAAATATTCAAACCTGTCTGTAATAATGTGGAATTGGGAGAGTGCCCTCAGGAAGAGGTGATTAACGCATATGATAACACGATTGTGTATACTGACTACATCTTGTACAATATAATTGAAGATTTAAAACAGTTGAATGAGTATCAAAGTACGATGATTTATGTTTCCGACCACGGAGAATCGTTGGGTGAAAACAATATGTATATGCATGGGGTACCGATAAGTATTGCGCCTAAGGAGCAGTATGAAATTCCCTTTATCGTGTGGCTGTCTGATGGCTCAAAAGAACTTAAGCCGAATGAAATATTGTCGCAATACCACATATTTCATAGTGTCTTGAACTTTTTACATATTCAAAGCCCTATATATAATGAGGAGATGAATATTTTTAAATAAGTGATTCTTATTGCAGAAAAATTTGCTATTCAATAAAAAGCCCTATTTTTGTAAATCAAAAAGGAAAAATGGTTTGGAAAGGTAAACGGTTAATCGCCTATATTCTATTTTCAGTCTTCACATTTTACTATGTGAATGTCTGTTTCTTTACCCATAGCCATATCATCAATGGTACCACCATTGTCCATTCACACATACACAATAAAGCCCATGCCCACTCCGGCACACATACCGACAGTGAGATAACGTTGATCTCATCATTGTCTGCTTTTCATACTCTTGGAGCAGATGTCTGTGGAGTGATTTTTAGCCTCTTCTTGTTATTACAGGTGTTTCTTCTCCCTTTCCTTGAGGAAAGAATTATTTCTAACCTTACCACCTCTATCTCCCTACGGGCACCTCCTGCCTTGTCACAACAGATCATTTCTTAAGCACTATCTCTTTTCCATTGTAGTATTGTGTACAATTTTATTGTATCCCAATGGGAAGATTAATGCAATTACAATTAGTCAACCACACCGCTGACAAACGGGGTGTATTCCATCATTTCATTAAAAAATTAATTATACCGTGATGAGTAACAGATTATTCATACTTGCGGGGCTATGCATCCTACTGGCTTCGTGCAAACAAAATGACATGGCACAGGAAGGTGCTGAAGTGCAATATAATGGCGATACCATCGTCGTAAAAGAGAGTTCACCTATTTTGGAGCATCTTGTGATCGAGAGTGTTGAGCCACGCGATTTCTCGGCCGGGTTCAG
>JBAYRG010000405.1:0-2949 GCA_041676805.1 Proteiniphilum sp. | reverse complement strand
TCCCAAACGTGTTCCACTAAATAAAAAGACTTACAGGATTAATCTGTAAGTCTTTGATTTTCAATGTCGGGGTGACTGGATTCGAACCAGCGACCACTCGCCCCCCAGACGAGTACTCTAAACCGGACTGAGCTACACCCCGCAAAAGTGAGTGCAAAAGTAGTATTTAAATTTGAATTACACAAATTTAGATTCTGCTTTGTTTAATGTATATTATGAATTTATTTGTGACAGGATAAAAAAATAGTTGTTAATTTGCGGTATAATACAAAAAAGAGAGATCGTTGGTAGCTTGTTGACTTTCCCTGACTCTGTTTCCCGACGGGAAGTATAATAATTAGTATCAATGTTGAAGAGTTTCAGCAGTCTTAAAACAAAATAGTTATATTGATGACTTTCACTGCAAAGCAAATAGCCGATTTACTGAAAGGCGAGGTTGTCGGTAATCCGGAAGTAAAAGTTTCCAATTTTTCAAAGATAGAAGAGGGAAAAGCAGGTGCCATCACTTTTCTGGCCAATCCTAAATATACTTCCTATATTTACACTACCGATGCCGATATCGTGCTTGTGAACAGCGATTTTGAGCCGGAGAAGCCGATTAGGGCCACCCTCATTAAGGTACCCAATGCTTATGCGGCATTGGCTTCATTGATGGAGTTGGTAAATAAAAGTACTCCCCGTAAGAGTGGCATCGAGACAATGAGTTTTATCGCGTCTACTGCAAAGCTCGGGGAAGAGCTTTATGTGGGGGCATTTGCTTATATCGGCGACCATGTGGAGATAGGGGATGATTGCAAGATTTATCCGCACTCTTATATAGGAGATAATGTGAAGATCGGAAAGAATACGGTTATCTATCCCGGTGTAAGGATATATCATCATTGTGTGATAGGCGATAATTGTATCTTACACTCCGGTGCTGTGATTGGTGCGGATGGATTTGGTTTTTCCAAAGAAGGAGAGATATACCATAAAATTCCACAGTTGGGAAATGTGGTTATCGAAGACGATGTGGAGGTAGGAGCCAATACCGCCATCGACCGTGCAGTAATGGGATCTACCATTATCCATAAAGGAGTAAAACTCGATAATCTCATACAAATAGCACATAATTGTGAAATAGGAGAGCATACCGCCATGGCTGCCCAGGTTGGAATTGCCGGTTCCGCCAAGATTGGAGAAAATTGCCTGTTTGGCGGACAGGTGGGTATTGGCGGACATATCACTATCGGGAAAAATAGCCAGATCGGCGCACAATCAGGTATCATTAGTAATACCAAAGAGGGATCGGAGATGATGGGATCTCCGGCGATGCCTGTGAAAAGTTTTTTCAAGTCGAGCATTATCATGTCAAAGTTGCCTGATATGTACCGGCAACTGAGCGCATTGGAGAAAGAACTATCGGAGCTGAAAAAAATACTTGGGGCTGACGATTGAGCCCACTGTTTTGTTAAAAAATATCCCCCACATCTCACAAATTTGAAAAGAGTCTATGCAACTGATGTTTGCAAGAGAAAATATGCAATTTGTTGAACCGTAATAGGGCGAAATTGTTTAGTTGATGTTATCTTTGCACATAAATAGGGTAAATGAGAAATAAATTATGATCCATAAGATACTTTAGGAGGTAAATAGTTTTAGTCATATGAAACGAGCATGACAATCATTATCACACAAGAGCATGATTAAAAGCGAGTTCCATACGATACATTTGAAAATAAAAGTTTTAATCGTATGAAACAGAAAACATTACAAAATAGCTTCACGTTAAGTGGGGTAGGTCTTCATACTGGATTGGATATCGTAGTTACTTTTAATCCAGCACCTGTAGATCATGGATATAAGATAAAGAGGATCGACCTGGAAAATCAACCGGTGATTGACGCGTTGGCGGAAAATGTGGTGAATACGCAGCGAGGTACAGTAATCGGTAAAGGTAGTGTGACTGTAAGTACCGTTGAACACGGATTTTCCGCACTGTTCGCCCTGGGTATTGACAACTGCCTTATCGAGGTCAACGCTTCTGAATTCCCGATCCTTGACGGAAGTGCCATCGAATATGTAAAAGAGATCCGGAAGGCGGGTATTAAGGAGCAGGATAAGGACAAAGATTTCTATGTTGTACGTAAGAAGATCGAAGTATCTGATCCGGAGACCGGCTCTAAATTGACACTCTTGCCCGACGATGCATTTTGTATCAACTCATTCATAGAATTCGATTCAAAATATATTCCCAATCAATCGGCATCGATGGATACTGTTACAGATTATGAGACGGAAATAGCACCCTCGCGTACTTTCGTATTTGTACGCGAAATTCAACAATTACGTAAGGCCGGCCTTATCAAAGGGGGAAATCTGGACAATGCGATTGTAATCTATGAGAAGAAGTTATCGCAGAAAGAGTTGAATGATATAGCCGATGAACTGAATGTGCCTCATCATAATGCCGATGAGTTGGGCTATCTGAACAGTCGTAAATTGGAATTTCCCAATGAACCGGCACGTCACAAGCTACTCGATATTATCGGAGACATGGCGCTTGTTGGCAAACCGATCAAAGGACGGCTTATCGCCACACGTCCCGGCCACAAGATTAATAACAAACTGGCGCGCTTGATCCGTAAAGATATTAAATTGAATGAAGTACAGCCACCTGTATATGATGTGACCCAGGAACCGGTCATGGATAATAACCGTATCCGGGAACTGTTGCCTCATCGTTATCCCTTTCTGATGGTGGATAAAATTGTACAGATGACCGATAAGTTTATTGTAGGTGTGAAAAATATTACCACCAATGAGCCTTATTTTGTGGGACATTTCCCCCAGGAACCGGTGATGCCGGGTGTGTTGCAGGTAGAAGCCATGGCACAGACCGGGGGGCTGTTCGTGCTTGCCCGCCTGGATGAACCGGAGAGATATTCTACCTATTTTCTCAAGATCGAT
>JBAYRG010000404.1:0-2951 GCA_041676805.1 Proteiniphilum sp. | reverse complement strand
TTTAAATAAAATAAATAGTCAAGATCGATTAAAATATTATAGGAATAGCGCATTATGAATACAGAAAGTCCAGTGTTGGAAGAGAATAGGAAAAGCCTTAATTTTATAGAACAGATCGTGGAGAACGACCTGAAAGAAGGGAAAAACGACGGCCGTATACAGACGCGATTTCCGCCGGAACCCAATGGTTACCTGCATATCGGCCATGCCAAAGCGATCTGTCTCGATTTTGGTATTGCAGAAAGATACAACGGAATTTGCAATCTCCGCTTCGATGATACCAACCCGGTGAAAGAAGATGTGGAGTATGTAGATTCCATTATGGAGGATATAAAATGGCTGGGATTCCACTGGGAAAAAATCTATTACGCCTCCGATTATTTCCAGCAATTGTGGGATTTTGCCCTGAAACTTATCAAAGAAGATAAGGCCTACGTGGATGAACAGTCGGCAGAGGAGATCGCAAAACAAAAAGGAACTCCTACCGTGCCGGGCACTCATAGTCCATATCGTGACCGTCCCATGGAGGAGTCGTTGGAACTGTTTGAGAAAATGAACAGTGGTGAGATCCCTGAAGGCAAGATGGTGTTACGTGCCAAAATAGACATGGCTTCATCCAATATGCATTTCCGTGATCCCATCATCTACCGGGTAATCCATATTCCGCACCATCGTACCGGTACAGAGTGGAAGGCATATCCCATGTATGATTTCGCACATGGGCAGTCCGACTATTTCGAGGGAGTGACACACTCTCTTTGTACCTTGGAGTTCGAGGTGCACCGTCCCCTGTATGACTGGTTCCTCGATCAGCTGGCGGATAGCGATTATCGTCCCCGTCAGACTGAATTCAACCGGTTGAACCTCACTTACACGGTGATGAGTAAGCGTAAACTGCTGCAGCTGGTGCAGGAAAAACTGGTTTCGGGATGGGATGATCCCCGGATGCCGACACTGACAGGCATGCGCCGCAGAGGTTATACGCCACAGGCGATCCGTAATTTCATCGACAAGATCGGTTATACGAAATATGAGGCCATCAACGATGTGTCGCTGTTGGAACATGCGGTGCGTGAGGATTTGAATGCTCATGCAATACGTGTGTCGGGGGTGATCGATCCCGTCAAACTGATCCTTACCAATTATCCCGAAGGGCAGATAGAAGAGATGGAGGCGATTAATAACCCCGAAGATGAAAGTATGGGTAGTAGGAAAGTGAAGTTTAGCCGCGAACTCTGGATTGAACGTGACGACTTTATGGAAGAGGCACCCAAGAAATACTTCCGCCTGACACCCGGAAATGAGGTGCGCCTGAAAAATGGCTATATCGTGAAATGCACCGGTTGCAGGAAGGATGAAAAAGGAAACGTGACAGAGGTGCATGCCGAATATGATCCGATGACGAAGAGCGGTATGCCTGACTCGAACCGGAAAGTGAAAGGAACCATCCATTGGGTATCTGTACCACACAGTCTGGATGCAGAAGTCAGGCTTTACGACCGTCTTTTTATGATGGAAGATCCGGCAGGTGAAAAAGAGAAGGATTTCAGGGAACTGTTGAATCCCGATTCGTTGATCGTGAAAAAAGGATGTAAGGTAGAAGAATACCTGAGGGAGGCAAAACCGCTGGATAGCTTCCAGTTTCAAAGGATCGGCTACTTCAATGTGGATACCGATTCAACGGAAAATGGCATAGTATTGAACCGTACGGTAGCACTCAAGGACTCCTGGAAAAAATAATCATCATTTGTACAGGGTCATATTGTATGTCTTAGGAGATTTAAATGGAAGACAACGAACTGGACATAAATTTATTGATTGAGAAGTACGAGCATATGCGCGCACTCGGTAAGAAGATATATTTCGATGCCGACGAGTTCGTCATGCTTGCAGAGTATTACAATGCCGAAGGTGATAACGAGGAGGCGGAAGAGCTTATCAATGAAGGGTTGAAGATGCATCCCGGTAGTCCCGAATTGATGTTGATGAGAGCGAAAGTTCTTGTCTATTCGGAGATGTACCAGGATGCGCTCGATTATATGGAGGGGATTTCGGATGAAGGGGGAGTGGATCTGGCATTACTCAAGATTGAGTCGCTATTGCATCTCAGAAGAGATGCCGATGCTGACCAGCTTATCAACAGTGAACTGAAGCAGGAATTGGCTATCGACGATCTCTATTTTTTCATTACCGAATTGGGATATATGTTCAATGATGTGGATCTGTTCGACCGGGCCATTTCATTTCTGGAAGAGAGCATGAAAATCAACGACTCGAACAACGATACCATTGTCGACCTTGCATATGCATACGAGATGAAAGGGAATCTGGAAAAAGCCATAGAGTACAACAACCGCTTACTGGATATCGATCCTTATTCGTATGACGGATGGATAAATATAGGCAAACTCTATTCGATAAACGAACAACATGACAAGGCTATAGATGCTTTTGACTTTGCTCTTACGATCAATGAAAATGATGTGACCGTTTTGAAAATGAAGGCCTTGTCGCTTTATCTGAATGATAATCTTCAAGGAGCCATTGACCTGTTTGAAGAGAGCCTGCAGAAAACACCGGATGATGAAGCGATATACGACTCTCTACTGGAAGCTTATGGAGCCATGGAGCAGTATGATAAGATGATGGAACTTATCGACATGAGGGAAGCGGTGCTGGGAAGTGAAGGTGTTTTAGCCAAACGTGCTTTTGTCTGGCTCAATAAGGAAGATTATGAGCGTGCGAAAGAACTATTCACACAGATTCCGGAAGGAGAAAAGGAGACATTAGACTATTTCATGCTGGAGGGTGAACTGGCTTTTCATGACGAAGACTTTGCCGGTGCCGAAACAGCCTATATGAAAGCTGCCCTTGTTTCGGAAGCCAATGAGGAGGTGCTCGACAGGCTGGCGAATATCAGCGTGGCACAGGAAAAATTTGAACAGGCTGCC
>JBAYRG010000403.1:0-2953 GCA_041676805.1 Proteiniphilum sp. | reverse complement strand
GTGCATTTTCAGAATTCGCTTACCGGTATCAACCATATTATTGAAGAGTTCAAACCCTCCATACTGGTATTAGATGTGGAGATCGGCGAAGAGGATGGTATCAACTGTGCCGGGGAGATACTCAAAACCTACCCGTCGCTGCCGATATTGTTTATTTCTTCTCATACCGATACCGGAAGTGTAACCCGGGGTGTGGGTACCGGAGGCGTGGGATATATCCGCAAACCATTTGACATGGAGGAACTAAAAGTGTTTATTGATCGCTTTGCCCATCCCGTGAAGGATCATTTAGTGATACCTTTAGGCCACAACTATTCGTTACAGATCAAGACAAGGGAATTACGCTATCAAACAAACCCGGAGAAACGGTTGAGCCCGCATGAGTTTGATGCTTTATTATTGCTGGCACAAAACAAGGATAACCCGGTATCTTATGAAAAATTATCTGAAAAAGTGTGGGGCAAGAAATATTCCGAAACAGAAGCATCTATGAATAACCTGATTTCCAAATTAAGGAAGTTATTGGCAAAAGACCCGGATATACAAATACTTACCTTAAAGAATGAAGGGCATAAGTTAGTTTGCTAATTAATGGTGACTTTATTTTTGACCGATTATTATTCCGTCACATATCTTCCATAGAAAGGCATTTAGATGCAATCTCGTACTTAAATAATGCTTTTCTTCTCAATATTTCTACTTTCAACGCAAATAAATCGGATCTAAAATTTTTGGATTGTCTCTTCACTTCTGCCACTAACGCTTTTTTTTCTCCGAAATACAAGCCTACTATGTCTATCTCCGATTGATCATCATTGCCTCTTCCTTGCCACCAAGAACCGATCTCTGCAAACTCTCCACTCTCCATCATTTGTTGACGGAAATATTTCTCCAATGCTAAACCTGAGAAAGTGGGATAATCCTTTATAATAATATCGGCCAACCGATCAAAATTCCTTATCTCTATAAGACTCTGGTATTTGATGAAGTACCTGAACCAGAAACGCAAAAACATGTCTGACACATCATAACGCACAGTTTGTGAACCCTCTTTGGAAAATATGGGACGTTTCTTCTTTACCAAATCATAATCCTCTTCCAACCGTTTCAACTGTCCCCCCAAACTTATCCCCCCCATAAGTGCTTCCATCCCAGCTAACGTATTTTTTCCATTGGAGATCGCTGAAAGAATGGAAAAATAATTTCCATATCTTTTACCGAACTCCTGTATAAGCAAGCCTTGCCCTTCTGTCAGGAAAGAAGAATCAGGTTGTAACATAAAGCCTACCATGCTTTTCATATCAGTACATCCATGATCCATAAACAACTCAATATACTTAGGCACACCTCCTGTAAATGTATAAAGAGCCAATAAATCATCTTTGGTATAATTCGGTTTATAATCGGACAAAATCTCTTTTAAAACTGTAGTGGGAAAAGGAACCAATTTCATGATACTGTCCGCACGACCGTATAAAGGCTCCTTGGAATCTTTAAAAATCTCATTCATAAGCGTATAAACCGAACCGCTCACAATGAGATTAACGTGACTTTGCTTTCTTAGCCTATCCCAAGTATCCTGCATCAAGCTGTAGACCTCTTTATTGATATAATAAAAGTCCTGAAATTCATCTATTATCAAGTTGTATTTCAAGCGTGTACCTAAGTCCATCAAGAAATGAAACAATTCAGCAAATTTTGTAAATTCGGGTGTATAAATATCCAATGATTGTCGAATTTCTACGGTAAACCTCTGACACAGATCCGCTTCATTGCTCCTGCTGACAAAAAGATACACGGTAGGCGAGCCTTTGCAACTTTCGAAGATAAGGCTGGTCTTACCGATACGACGTCGACCAGTAAGCACTGTCATTTGAGAGTGTACTGAGAACGATACCTGACGTATCTTTTCCAATGACATTAATTCCTTCTCCCTATTATAGAATTTCATACGATTATTTGATTTTTTTACATCAAGGTGTATGGGACTCGCTTTTAATCATACACTTGGGTGTAATGATATTCATGCTCGTTTCATCTCTCTAATTTTTTTTATTTATCCAACCTTGTAATAAAATTTACAATCGTAAAGTTTACAGCTGTAAATTTTACTATCACAAAAATAGACTAATTTTTCACTGCAACAAAATAAAATGAGAAATTTATTGAAGATTCTACAAGTTACAAATACCCTGAATATCAAACTATTTTTTACCGATCAATAATAATCCCCCTCGCCTCCAGCAACAATTCCCGAGAGACATGGGCAATATTATAAATAAGCCTTACCCTTCTGTTTCCGGGGTCATTCATCATCACTTCCATCTGCTCATCCCAACAGTTTGCTTTTTGAAGATAAGATGCTATCTGCGCCTCATCGGCCTGACGGGTTAGCATTTCGGAAACCAACCGGAGTACATCACTCACATCACGGCAAAAATCGAGTTCTTTCTCTGACAGGTCTTCTGCTGATTTATGTACACCCAAAGCGGAAATATAAGATAATAGGGCGTGGTTCAGATTGGTAAGATTAAAAGCCCTGTCCTGGTTTCGGCGTACATTTTTAGGTTCCAGCCGCATCCACTTCCAGGCGGAAGTAAGTGCATTGTCGGCATTGTAAGCGGTACGCCGGTTATGAAGGTAAGCCTCTTCCGAAACAGAATGGTCATATATACTTTCGAAATAACGCCTGTTCTTTGCCACCGCGTTCAGCAACAACCCCGGAAGCTGCTTATACTGCCAGTTGGGCCAGATAAAACGCACCGACAGATATGCCAATACGCCACCTACTATTGTGTCGATCACCCTCGGAAAGATTACCGCAATTCCCTCGTTGGCGAGAAGATCGAACGCTCCCATCACAAATGTGGTAATAAAAATAACGGCAATCGTATAATTTTGTTTTAACCAGTAGAAGAAGAGATAGATGGAACCGATCATCAACAGGATATGC
>JBAYRG010000402.1:0-2959 GCA_041676805.1 Proteiniphilum sp. | reverse complement strand
TATCGTCATAATATAGATGTTTTATTCTCTGAACTATTATTGCTGGTACACTGGTTTAACCCCGCAGTTTGGTCGTTGTATAACGATTTACGGGAAGTACACGAATATGAAGCCGATAACGGAGTAATAGAGCAGGGAGTAGATGTCCGGGCATATCAACTCCTATTAGTGAAAAAAGTGGTTGGCGAAAGGCGCTTCACTTCCGTCGTCAACAGCTTCAACCAATCAAAAATTAAAAACAGAATTACTATGATGTTACGAAAAGAATCGAATTCGAGGGCACGACTGAAGGTTTTGCTGATCGTGCCTGTGGTGGGGGGTATGCTTCTCGCATTTTCCCGTCCGGAAAAGGAACAAAACATGGAGCCTCTTCTATTACAGGACGAAGGTAAAAGTATGGCAGAACAGGTACAGGAAGATCCTTTTTTCTATTGGGAAGAGCTACAGCAATTTTGCAAGGAAAAAGGTGTTGGTTTGAAAGAGATGGCGAGCAAGAGAGTGCCACGTAATCAAGTTGTGCAGATACGGATCAATTCCGAAAATCAGATGACCTGTGAAAACCATCTCTCTAAAGTAGAATTTAAAACTCCGGAAGAAGGGAATAGTACAGAGTCTCTCCGGGCTTTGAAGAGGATTATCATAGAGACGATGGAGAAAAATCCCGATCCGGTCTATTTTACATTGTTGCATGATGGTGTAGCCTCTATCCGGTTTGTGTACACATTCCTGGGTTCCACATTGCCATCAGCCTATGAAGCCGCATTGAATGATATGTCGGAACGAGGTAATATTCCGGTTGCCAGCCTTAGAAAAGAGAAGCCGTTATTGTTATTGTATGGCATTCCTGAAAATGACAAGAAGGAAGATCGCGTAGAAAAAAAATGGGAAGAACTGAAGAGTGATAATATCATTCTTCGTATATCGGCGATGATAGATGGTAAAGAAAACAATATCTATTACTCTGTTGTCCGTAGCAATAAAGATTCGGAAATGAGAGTATGTAAGGTTCAGCGTAAAGAGTTTTATGATGAGTCCGGAAGAAAGGTGGGCACGCAGACAAGTGTTATAACAATGTAATCTCCTGACCCCGTGGATATTACCCTGGCAAGTGTGGGAGCAGAGGTTAGTACAAGTGATGCGAATGACACGAAAATAATATTGGATGAAAAGTTGAAAACAAAAAAATCTATTTTTGTAATGAGTATGCCAATGCCATAAAGGGTATCTTTAAAAGTAAGCGGTTGGTATAAGGTGCTTCACTTCCGTTACCAACCGCTTTTTCGTGGAAAAAATAAAACAGAATTACCACGAGTTGTAAGCGCAAAATTAAAAAATAAGCAAAGCTATAAATGATGAGACAATATTTTGAAAATAATCTAAATATTTTCTTTCCTTGTATTTGGTTTGTTCCGGAGCAAGTCTTCCAATAAGAACACTTTTTCTTTTTCGGACTGAAGCATCCTTTCATACAATGCCACTTTTTCATCATACAACTGTACGATCCGCTCGATTGGATTATTTATCGTGGAATTATTGTATAATGCCGAATAATTTCCTGAAAATGTATTCGATATAATATTGATCGCTCTCTCATCCGTAAAATTCTTTATAGCCTCCGAAGGGATATTCATCGCATTGGCTATCTTCTCCAGCGTTTCATTGTCCAGATCCATCTTATTTTCGATTTTTGATATAGTTTGTTGAGTCAGATGAAGCCTCTCCGCCAAATCTTCCTGCTTCACTCCCAGGATTTCACGAAGCCGTTTTACATTATATCCCAGATGCTTCCTGTTAACCTTGCAAGTTGTTTCCATAATTCTCTGTCTTAAAAGATGAAATATAATAATTCTTCAATCCTCAAAATTACAAAAAATCTCTGTATGGTGTTGTTTTTTACTCTTGATATTTGAAGTTAAACAACCTGATGTATTAAAATACCTGATTATTCACTCTTATATTTGCATTGTAAAAAAATAATAATTTCCTTAATTTATTTATAATCAACTCTATTGTAGAAGCGGCTACATAAACATAATTTAAAAAATGAAAACATGAGAAAAATTAAAAAATTGAAAAACACCTGTTTATTGTTTCTGTTATTTCTCATAGCATGCAACAATAATGACAATAAGGTGGAAATGAAACCGTATGATCCACAAAAGCCTGTTACTTTCGGTACCTTTTCTCCAGATTCAGGCGGTATAGCATCAAAAATGGTACTCTTGGGGGAAAATTTCGGGAATGACCCCTCTATTATCAAGGTCTATTTCAATAACAAAAAAGCCACTGTAGTGGGGGCAGCTGAAGATCTGATATATGTCATGGTACCCCGACAACCGGGAGAACTTAGTGATATATCGGTTGTGATTGGTAATGATAGCGTTACTTGTAAAACCAAACAATTCAAGTATATTCTTTCCGCCAGTGTCTCTCTTTTTGCTGGAGTGGTAGATGCCGACGGAAAAGGAGGATTTAAAGATGGTTCAATAGCCGAAGCGATGTTCGAATCTCCACGATTCATCCATTGTGATTGGGAAAATAATCTTTTCGTAACCGATAATGAGAAGCGGGTAAGGCTAATATCGCCACAAACAGATCAGGTGATAACGCTGGCCGACCATATTGCACGCCCTGTGGGAGGGTGCACCTCTACCGACGGGAAACGGATTTATATTTCGGCTTATGTTTGGAGAACCAGCACCACTGACAGAAATGTCTATTGCTTTGATCCCGACAGACAGTGGAATGCCTTTGTGGTTCCAACCAATATCCCCCGCGATCAAGTGGATTGGGTTTCACAATTGGCTATCGACGAGGATGAAATACTCTATTTCGGAGCAGAAAATGGCGATTTATTTAAAGTAGACACAAAAACAGGTGAATGGGGTCATCTTGCAAAAGGCGTGACACGTAACGGAGATTATGTCTATGTAGCTTATTGTCAAATAAACCGAAGAGT
>JBAYRG010000401.1:0-2973 GCA_041676805.1 Proteiniphilum sp. | reverse complement strand
CTTGAAATCACCATAAAGGAGGATGTCCTCCTCATCGGCTGCCACCTCATCTACGCCGTAGTCGATCAGTTCCAGTTCCAGATCCTCCAGTGAAATGGCCTCTTTGGGTGAAATCTTGAATACGCACTTATGGTCGAATAGAAATTCGAGGCTACCGGAGGTTCCTAATGAGCCGCCATGTTTATTGAAATAGCTCCGCACGTTCGCTACTGTACGGGTGGGATTGTCGGTCGCCGTTTCCACTACAATGGCGATGCCATAAGGTCCATATCCTTCATAAACCACCTCTTTGTAATCGGAGTGATCCTTGTCGGTCGCCTTTTTGATGGCACGCTCCACGTTCTCCTTCGGCATATTCTCTTTCTTTGCCTGCTGTATCAATACACGCAAACGCGGATTGGTATCGGCATCGGGACCACCCTCGCGAGTGGCAATCGTGATCTGTTTCCCTAATTTTGTGAATACGCGGGCCATATTGCCCCACCGTTTCATCTTGGTCGCTTTTCTATATTCAAATGCTCTTCCCATATCTGTTTAAAATTACCAATTACCAATTACCAATTACCAATTACCAATTATTAATTACCAATTACAAATTACTAATTACCAAGTCTCCCAGTCTTATCTCAACTGCGCTCCCAGTTCATTTTCCAGACTCTTTTGAATTCGCTGCATCACATTATCGATCTGTTTGTCGTTGAGTGTCTTCTCTTCGTCTTGCAGCAGGAAGTTGACCGCATAGGATTTTTTTCCTTCGGGCAGGTTTTTTCCTTCATACACGTCGAAAAGAGAGAGTTGCTTCAGCAGTTTTTTTTCTGATTTGACGGCAATCTGCCTGATCTGGTCAAAAGTGACATTCTTGTCGATCAGCAAGGCCAAGTCTCTGCTCACAGCCGGGAATCGGGATATCTCAGAAAAGCGTACCGATTGTTTTTCGGACTCCTTCATCAGCAAGTCCCAATTCATCTCAGCGAAAAACAGCTCTGTGTCGATATCGAACTTCTTACAGATTGTCGGTGAAACAATGCCAAAGAAGCCAATGGCGCGTTTGTGCGTTTTGACAGTCATACCCACGGAAAGGAGTTCGTTTGGTTCCGTTTCAAAGAACACCTGATTCTCACTGATTCCCATTCTTCGGAGTATATTTTCCACGTGCGCTTTCAACTCGAAGACGGAACTTTGTTCCACTTCTGCTGTCCAGTTTTTTTGGGTACGCTTGCCGCATATCCATAACCCGATATGGAATTCTTCGGAATAGGGAGCAAGGATTTTCTCGTCGCTCTTCTTTGCCGCATCAAAGAAGTAACAGTTACCAAATTCATAGAAACGGAGATCGCCATGCTTACGGTTGCGATTGTAGGCGATGCTTTCCAATCCACCGAAAAGGAGAGTCTGGCGCATCACGTTGAGGTCGTTACTCAACGGATTTACCAACGGTACGCAGTTTGCGGCGGGATAGGTCTCGAAGGAGTCATAATAACCCTTCTTGGTAAGCGAGTTATTCAGTATCTCGTTGAATCCGTTGGCCGTGAGCTGTTCGGAAATCAATGTCTGCAATTTCTGTTTGCGATCCGCAGGCATTTGGGTAGAGAGGTTGGCCTTTAGCGAATCGCTGATTTCCACGTTGTTGTAGCCGTAGATACGGAGGATATCCTCGATCACATCCACATCACGGGTTACGTCTACCCGGTAAGTGGGAATACGCAGGGTGAGTTCGGTATCCGTTTCCTTTTCGATTTCAATTTCCAGACTGTGCAGGATACTTTTGATGGTTTCTTTTGGGATCTCTTTGCCTATCAGCTTGTTTGTCTTGTCGTAAGTGAGGATTACCTCTGCCTTTTCGACAGGAACCGGGTATATATCTCTTATTTCACCCTCTATCGTGCCGCCTGCCAACTCTTTTACCAGCATCGCTGCCCGTTTCAGCACATATACCGTATTTTCGGGATCGGCTCCCCGTTCGAAACGGAACGACGAATCGGTGTTTAATCCGTGGCGACGGGCAGTTTTACGAACCCATGTGGGATTGAAATAGGCCGATTCAAGAAATATGTCAGTTGTCTCTTCCGTCACACCCGATTTTAGTCCTCCAAACACTCCGGCAATACACATCCCCTCCTCAGCATTACAGATCATCAGGTCGTTCTCGCTCAGTTCCCTCTCCTCCTCATCCAGCGTGATAAATTTAGCCTTGTCAGGTAAGGTGCGTACCACCACTTCATCACCGGTAATATGTGCCGCATCGAATGCATGCATCGGATGTCCCGTCTCGTGGAGTATGAAGTTGGTGATGTCCACTATATTGTTGATGGGGCGAAGCCCAATCAGTAGCAGCTTGTTCTTCAGCCAATCGGGGCTCTCTTTCACGGTCACGCCACGGATGGTCAGTCCCGAATAGCGTGGAGAGGCTTCCCTGTTCTCCACAATCACCTCGATACCGCCTTCCTCTCTGTCAATAGAAAACCCTTCTACAGATGGTTTTGTGAGTTTGTAGGGTTTTCCCGTTTGTTCCATCCATGCTGCCAGATCGCGTGCCACGCCAAAGTGGGAAGCGGCATCTATCCGGTTAGGGGTAATATCCACCTCCAGCACATAATCGCTTTTTATGTTGTAGTACTCTTTGGCTGGTGTTCCTACTTTGGCGTCGGCAGGCAATACGATAATACCGTCGTGTGAAGTGCCTATGCCGATCTCGTCCTCGGCACAGATCATTCCAAAGGATTCTTCACCGCGGATCTTGGAACGTTTGATTGTGAAGAGATCATCACCCGCATACAATTTCGTGCCAATGGTGGCTACCACCACCTTCTGTCCGGCCGCCACATTGGGCGCGCCACAGATAATTTTCAGCGGCTCCTCGCCGTTGCCGATATCTACGGTAGTCAGGTGCAGATGGTCTGAATTGGGATGGGATACGCATGTCACTACTTCCCCTATGATTAAACCTTCCAGTCCTCCTTTGATGGTTTGTAT
>JBAYRG010000400.1:0-2976 GCA_041676805.1 Proteiniphilum sp. | reverse complement strand
GCACTTGGATTCGAGTTGGCGTTTAAATACCGTAATCCCGCGATGATCCTGACGGATGGTGTAATCGGACAGATGATGGAGAAGGTGAAACTACCTGAATTCCGTCGCAGGAGGACCGACGAAGAGGTCCGGGAGCAATGTCCGTGGGCAACCCTCGGAAAAATGCCGGACAGGGAACCCAATATCATCACTTCCCTGGAACTCGATTCGGCGCTGATGGAAAAGAACAACGAACGGTTCCAGGCGAAATACCGTGTGCTGGAAGAGGATGAAGTATTGTATGAAGAGGTGAAGTGCGACGATGCCGACTACCTGCTGGTTGCTTTTGGATCCGCAGCGCGTATCTGCTTAAAGACGATTGAAATGGCACGGGAGGAAGGAATAAAGGTCGGACTTCTCAGGCCGATTACTCTGTGGCCTTTCCCGACCAAGGTGTTGAATAACTACGCAGATAAAGTGAAGGGAATGCTTACGGTGGAACTCAATGCGGGCCAGATGGTTGAGGATGTGCGTCTTGCGGTGAATGGAAAAATACCGGTAGAACACTATGGACGCCTGGGAGGAATTGTGCCTACCCCCGATAATGTGCTCGATGCGTTAAAAGAAAAAGTGGTCAAATAGATGAATTACAAGATATGGATCCCAAAATAAGAAATATATTCATGGTACTGTTTATGATCGCCTTTCTGACTACAATAATAGTCTATTTCTCCTCTAATCAGGATATGAAACTTACTTGGTATTTTGGCGGGGCAGCCATTATCTTTTATTTGATATACAGATTTAGTAAAAAATAAGAGCCAAGTCTTTACAAAGATTTTGGCTCCGCCGAACGTTGTTTCAATTCCAACTTCTAATTTGGCTTACGCCGATTGTTAATTGACTACGTCGATTTTCAATTCTAACTTCTGATTTCTAACGTCTCAAAAATAACAATATGAATCCAAGCGATATAGTAAGTCCTGAAAATCTGGTTTATAGGAAACCGGAGTTGATGAACGACAATCATATGCATTATTGCCCGGGATGTTCCCATGGGGTGGTGCATAAAGTGATTGCGGAGGTGATCAAAGAATTAGGTTTGCAGGAGAAAACTATCGGTGTGGCACCTGTAGGGTGTGCTGTCTTTGCCTATAAATATCTCGATATCGACTGGCAGGAGGCTGCCCACGGGCGTGCTCCGGCGGTAGCTACGGCTGTCAAACGGTTACTCCCGGACAAGATGGTATTTACCTATCAAGGAGATGGTGACCTGGCCGCGATTGGTACGGCAGAGACCATTCATGCCGCTAACCGTGGAGAAAATATAGCTATCGTCTTTATCAATAATGGTATTTACGGAATGACAGGTGGACAAATGGCGCCTACTACACTGAGTAAGATGGTGACATCTACCAGCCCCGACGGACGGGATGTGCAGACTATGGGTGGCCCTCTGAAGATACTCGATATGCTGGCATTACTCGACGGCGTTTGCCTTGCTACCCGCGTGAGTGTACATACGGCGGCAGCGGTCAAAAAAACAAGGCGGATGATCAAACTTGCCTTTCAAAATGCCATGGCAGAGAAGGGAACCTCTATTGTGGAGGTGGTCTCTACCTGTAACGCCGGATGGAAGATGACACCGGCAGCGGCGAATGATTGGATGGTAGATAACATGTTCCCCGTCTACCCCATTGGCGATTTAAAAAATATCTAAAACGAAGAGATATCATGTTACAGGAGATCGTTATTTCAGGTTTTGGAGGGCAGGGTGTGCTCTCGATGGGTAAAATACTCGCCTACTCGGGAATTATGGAGGATAAGGAAGTTTCGTGGTTTCCGGCTTACGGTCCGGAGCAACGGGGTGGTACCGCCAATGTTACGGTTATTATTTCCGATGAACCTATCAGTTCACCTGTGGTGAACAAATATGATATTGCCATTGTATTGAACCAACCCTCGCTCGAGAAATTTGAGGATACTGTAAAGCCGGGTGGAGCGTTGATCTATGATGGGTACGGTATCCACAAGAAAGTGGAACGGACAGATATCAATGTGTACCGTATCAATGCGATGGATGAGTCGATGAAGATGAATAATACCAAGGTATTCAATATGATTGTCTTGGGAGGTTTGCTCAAAATATCCCCTATGGTGGAGGTGGAAAATGTGATGGAAGGCCTGAAAAAATCCCTTCCGGAACGACATCATAAACTCCTGCCCATGAATGAAGAAGCCATTCTGCGGGGTATGGAAATTATTGAACTGGAGCAAGAAGCGGTATAAATGGGATAATTTGTTCCTAAAAGAAAGCCGGTTTGATTTTTGTCAGACCGGCTTTTTTCAAATAGGTTTTCACGCTAGCTTCGTTACTTCTTCCCGAATGGCCACCACCACCTTTTGGATTTCTTTGTGTCAGTAGCCTGCTTCGGAGCCAGTTCATTCTTTTGGGGGGATGATGCTCTTTGTTTAGACGAATCGTCCTTTATAACCGGCTTTCTCCTCGAAGTGGCGGTTGTTGGAGAATTGGGATCACGAGGAGGTCTTGGTTTGTGAGGCCTTTCAACCTTTCTTTGTTCACCGGATGCCCCTTGCCGCACTTCCTGTTGATCTGAAGTTGTTTCCCTTTTAGGTCCGCGGTATTTCTTGGATGCATCCTGTTTTCTTGGTGCTCCTCCTTCGCGTGGATTCTCAGGCTTATCAACTCTCTCTTGTTTTCCGGACTTGTCAATTTCTTTCGCCCTTCCCCGTTTGTTAGCTCCTTTCAGGTTATCTGATTGAATCGTTCCATCTGATTCGGTAGATTTTTTCGGCCTGTCGAATCTCTTTGATTCTCTTGAATTTTCAGGTTTTTCCGTATCTTCAGGGTGGGCTGGCCTATCTCCGGGAGTTCCCGGCCTGTCTGGTTTTCCTGATGATTTTCTACCCTTCTTTCCTGATTCTTTTCCTTTCTTTCTTCCTCCTTTTGATGAACGGTCAGATGTTCCTCCTCTT
>JBAYRG010000399.1:0-2977 GCA_041676805.1 Proteiniphilum sp. | reverse complement strand
TAATTTTAAAAGTGTTGATATTGATGGATAAATAACTACTGCTATCTCTTAATCGTTGTTTGAGCCGGATAAAAATTTCCCTTTGATTTGTAATTTAATCGATTGTATCTCGAAATTCGGGATACCGTGAGTTTCGAAGAAATCGCTCAGTAACCGGTTCAATTCCTCATTTTCATAATCCTCTATATGGTCATTGTCCGCGCTGAACAGATGATGATGGTGGCTAAGGATACAATCATAGCGGGCGGCTTCCCCTTCGGTGCGGAACTTTGTGATCACGCCGTTTTTTACGAGCATGTCGAGTGTCTTGTATACCGTGCCGGTAGCAATATTGGGATTTTTTTGACGTACAAAATCTATGATCTGTTCTGCGACGGGATGATCCTGCAACGCATAAAGAGCCTCCAAGACGCTAATCCTTTGTGGAGTAATCTTTAATCCTTTGCTTTTCAGTTTCTCGCGTATCGCATCTGAATGAGCCTCCATCTGTTTCTTTTGTAAATAGGAATTGTTCTTCTTTAGAACAAATTCTCCGTTGAAAAGTTCATTGTCAAGCAAGTTTTCAACACCGTGTTTATAACTTCTGGAAAAGATTGAGCGTTAAAATTCCCATAGGAACAAATTACTCCCTACCTTTACATTCCTTTTAGCAAAACCTATCGAGATGGAAAAACAAAAAAGAAAACCTACGGTAAAAGTAATTGAAAAAGCAGTTGTAGCTCCCGATGTCGGCAAGTTGCCCCCTCAGGCAAGGGAACTGGAAGAAGCGGTGCTTGGGGCACTGATGCTCGAAAAAGATGCTTATTCCATTGTCAGTGAGATATTGAAGCCGGAAAGCTTTTATGATCCTTCTCACCAGTTGATCTATGGTTCTGTTCAGGGGCTTGCCATGCAACAGAAGCCGGTGGATGTGTTGACCGTTGTGGAGGAGCTGAAGCGGCGGGGTGAGTTGGAGACCGCCGGCGGGGCAGTATACATTGCCGAATTGTCGGAGAAGGTAGCCTCCGCCGCACATATAGAATATCATTCGCGCATCATTGCGCAGAAGTCGATGGCGAGAGAGTTGATCGCTTTTTCTTCGGATGTGTCGCAGCAAGCTTTCGATGAGACGGTGGATGTGGACGATCTTATGCAGGAGACGGAAGGCCGCCTGTTCGAGATTTCGCAGCGGAATGTGAAGAAAGATGTGATCCAGATCAACCCGGTCATCCGTGAGGCGATGAATAATATTCAGTTGGCGGCTAACCGGAAAGATGGGATGAGCGGTTTGCCCACGGGCTTCAAGGAGTTGGATAAACTCACTTCGGGATGGCAGAGATCCGATTTGGTGATCATTGCGGCACGTCCTGCCATGGGAAAGACCGCTTTTGTCTTGTCGATGGCCAAAAACATGGCGCTCGATTTTGAGCAGCCGGTAGGTGTTTTCTCGCTTGAGATGTCGAATGTCCAGCTGGTGAACAGGCTAATTGTGAATGTGTGCCAGATAAAGGGTGAAAGTATCAAGAGCGGCCGCCTTTCTGAAGATGAATGGGAGCGGCTCGACAAAAATCACAAGTTTTTGTACAATGCCCCTATCTATATCGATGATACGCCCAGTTTGTCGGTGTTTGAGTTGCGTACCAAAGCGCGGCGGTTGGTCCGTGAACATGATGTGCAGATTCTGATTATTGACTACCTGCAGTTGATGAATGCCAGCGGCATGAGTTTCGGTAGTCGTGAGCAGGAAGTAAGTATGATCTCCCGTTCACTGAAAGGATTGGCCAAAGAGTTGAATATCCCCATTATCGCCTTGTCGCAGTTGAACCGCGGTGTGGAGAATCGCCAGGGGCATGAGGGCAAGAGGCCGCAACTGGCCGACCTGCGTGAGTCGGGTGCGATTGAGCAGGATGCCGATATTGTCTGTTTCATCCACCGTCCCGAGTATTACAGGATTACTGAAGATGAGCGGGGCAATTCGTTGGTGGGTATCGCGGAGATTATCGTGGCAAAACATCGTAATGGTCCTACCGGTATTGCCAGTATGCGTTTCGACAATGAATATGCCCGTTTCCAGAACCTTGATGACTATGCTGTCGGTAAAAATTATGTGGAACGTCCTTCGAGAATGAATGCGCAGGCCAAACCGGCCGACCCGGCCGTGGATCCCTCGTTTTCTTCATCCGGCCTTCTCTCTCAGGGAAATGAACCATTACCGTTTTAGGAAAATCCAAATAATATTTCTATTTTTGTGTGTTAAAAGCTGCCTAAGTAGCTCATCTAAATTAAAACTAAAGATGCATAACAGGTTTAATCTGGGTAAAATGTTTTGGATAGCTCTTTCCTTAAGCATATCACTCTCCCTTCAGGCACAGGATTTGAGATATAAGACAGTGGAAGTGAACGGGCAAATTTATTATGAATATAATGTGCAATCGGGTGAAGGGCTCTATGCCATTTCCCGTACGTTTTCGGTTTCGGTAGCCGATATTCTGCGTCATAATCCCGGAGCGGAAAGGGGCCTGCAGAACGGGCAAAAACTATTGATCCCGGTTGCCGGCACCAATAATGGGGAGAAAGTTTCTTCTTCCCCTTCCCCTCAATCCCCCCGTCCTCCTGGTTCCATCCAGTCTCCGCCACAGGATCAGAATACAGCATTTCAACATACCGTGGTACTTGGAGAGACAGTGTTCGGTATAGCCAGGATGTATCATACGACAGTGGATGAGATATTTCGTCTTAACCCCGGAACCGGGGAAGGTATTAATGAAGGCCAAGTGCTTACCATTCCGCAACGGCGGGTCATCAGTCAGGAAAAGGAAGAGAACTATCGTTACCATACCATACTTCCTAAAGAGACGCTCTACTCCGTATCAAGAACCTACTCCCTGAAACCGGAAGATGTGATGCGGGCAAATCCCGGACTGTCTGTGGAGACGTTCCAGATAGGAAAGACCATCCGTATTCCCTTTTTCGAATCGTATGAGGTGATACTGCCTTA
>JBAYRG010000398.1:0-2979 GCA_041676805.1 Proteiniphilum sp. | reverse complement strand
TTGTATCATAGGAGGGATTCTCTCGGGGTTCTTCTCAAATCGCCTGGGTCGCAAGAGAACTTTGCTGTTTGCGTCGGTATTGTTTTTTGTTTCAGCCCTGGGGTCGGGTTATCCGGAAGCACTCTTTTCTACCCGGGGAGAGCCGTCGATAGGATTATTGCTGACATTCAATTTTTACCGCATAATCGGTGGAGTTGGGGTGGGATTGGCTTCTGCTGTTACACCCATGTATATCAGTGAAATTTCTCCCTCCGGTATACGGGGTCGGCTGGTTTCATTCAACCAGTTTGCCATTATCTTCGGGATGTTGGTGGTTTATTTTGTGAACTGGGGTATTGCCAATGGCCAGACCATTGAATGGATCAATGCCATAGGCTGGCGTTATATGTTTGCCTCGGAGGCAATACCTGCAGCTATCTTCGGCATATTGTTACTGTTTGTCCCTGAAACACCCCGCTTTCTCGTATTATCGAATCAGGATGAAAAAGCCATATCGGTACTGAAAAGAATCAATATTGAGGGATCGCGGGCAGAAACAGTTTTCAGTGAGATAAAACAGTCTGTGGGACAGGTAACTGACCGGGCAAAGCTTTTCACCTATGGGAAAATAGTGATCATTATAGGTATCCTGCTATCGGTTTTCCAGCAATTCGTAGGGATCAATGTGGCGCTCTATTATGCTCCGCGCATTTTTGAAAGTATGGGAGCTGCCAAAGATGCTTCTATGTTACAGACTATCGTGATGGGGTTTGTAAATGTTGTTTTTACGGTTGTGGCTATCCTGACGGTGGATAAATGGGGCAGGAAACCGCTTCTTATCACCGGATCGATAGGGATGGCCGTAGGGATGTTTGCCATATCGGCATTGGCTTTTAACAATGTAATCGGCGTCGCCACGCTGATATTTATCATCGTCTACACCGCCTCCTTCATGATGTCGTGGGGACCGATCTGCTGGGTGTTGATATCGGAAATATTCCCGAACAAAATCCGTGGACAGGCAGTAGCGGTAGCCGTTGCTTTCCAGTGGTTCGCCAATTACTTGATTTCATCCACTTATCCTGCTATGATGGAATTCAGCAGTGGCATGACCTACGGTTTCTATGGGTTGATGGCCGTTATTTCAGCCATATTTGTATGGAAGATGGTACCGGAAACCAAAGGCAAGTCGCTGGAAGAGATGGAAAAACTGTGGAAGCGGTGAAGTCTTCGCAATGATAAAACTTTATTGCCAAGTAGTTCAACAAAATTAGTTTAAATGATGACTTTCATCCTCCATAAGCGTTATTCCCATACTAACCTCAATAATAAGTGTGGGAAAGAGCAAGGAGATCATCAAAGAAGAATAACCGTACTTACTGTTTAATCTAACTGCTTATGCACTTTAATCATATTTTTGTGTAGTTTTCAACTTTACAATTTCATTTATTTTTGTAATATGTTTTGAATAAAAAACCCCAACAACATAAATAGACTTTAACTATTTCTACTTTACGATTATAAGAAACCCCGTGAGTGAAATGGCTAAATTTTCCGATATGGAAGGGAAGCCGAGCGACTGGTATTTGTGGCTGACCGGTGAAGCATCAAGAATGTTGAAAAAACAAATACCACTACGACTTATAATGCCTGATAGAGAATAATCTAAGTGCATTTTTATACACTGTATGAAATACAGTATGAAATATAGTTAAACTTTTATAATAAAAGAATCTATATAGAATAAAAAGAGTACTTTTATTTTATTCAATCTAAGGCAATGTGTAAAACAGTTATTATTGCCGAAAAAAAACAGACTATTAACGTTTTTGTTAAGCACTAGTATAGGCAAAATAAGTTTCGCCTATACCATGGCTAAATCGCCTAACTTTAGTAAACTCTATAATTCAAATAAAATGCCACGATTAGTAACATTATACTCTCTTCAATGGGGAGATTTATCATTGGAAGAAGTATGTGCCAAGACCAAAAAATTTGGTTATGATGGTCTGGAGTTAGGATTGCCTGACCATTTGGATGTACGCCAAACCGATTCCGCCTACTACAAGGGGATCAGAGCCCTTTTAGAAAAATATGGATTGCAACTCCATACCATCTCTACCCATTTGATAGGACAAGCGGTGTGCGACCGGATCGACGAGCGTCACAAGGGAATTCTACCTGCCCACATTTGGGGTGACGGTGATCCCGAAGGTGTCCGCAAGCGTGCTGCCGAGGAATTGGTATTTACCGCAAAAGCCGCCCGGTCATTGGGCGTAAACACGGTAGTAGGATTTACGGGAAGTCCGATATGGCACTTGCTCTATTCATTTCCTCCTGTTACCGAATCCATGATTGAAGAGGGCTATAAAGAATTCGCCCGCCGCTTTATCCCCATTCTTGATGAGTTTGAAAAATTGGGTGTCCGCTTTGCGCTGGAAGTGCATCCTACCGAGATCGCATTCGATACATTTTCGGCCCGTAAGGCATTGGAAGCGGTAGCCAATCATCCCGCTTTCGGCTTCAATTACGATCCGAGCCATCTGGGATACCAGGGGGTGGATTATGTGGACTTTATCTACCAGTTCCCCGATCGTATCTTCCACGTACACATGAAGGACGTACATTGGAGCGATACCCCCAAGCAGGTGGGTGTGTTCGGCGGACATGTGCCTTTCGGCGATCCCCGTCGTTACTGGAACTTCAGAAGTGTGGGTAGAGGCAAGATCAACTTCGAGGAGATTATCCGTGCCCTCAACACGATCGGTTACCAAGGTCCTCTTTCGATAGAATGGGAAGATAGCGCCATGGATCGTGAACATGGCGCGCGTGAATCCTGCGAATTTACCAAACGGATCGATTTCCAGATGTCAAAATACGCTTTTGATGCTTTTTTTGCAAAAGAATAATTAGTTACAGAATAACATATCGACTATGAAAAGGAGGAAATTTTTAACAAACTCAGCTGTATTGGGTAGTACCATTCCTTTGGGCATAGCC
>JBAYRG010000397.1:0-2983 GCA_041676805.1 Proteiniphilum sp. | reverse complement strand
TTCCACAATCTGGCGTGCCAGGCTTTCGATCACAGCAAATGATATCCGGTTTGTTCCGGCTGTCAGCGTGGAGGTGCCTATTTTTATGATCAGTTTCTTTTTCATTTTGTCTTATCTTTCCAGCTCTCACTTCCAACTTCTCAACTCACTCTCTCACATGCCCATCCCCATAGACGAACCATTTGTTGGTCACCAGCTCCTGCGCACCCAGCGGACCCCGGAAATGAAGTTTTTGCGTACTAATGGCAATTTCCGCACCTACACCAAACTGGCCTCCGTCGGTAAAACGGGATGAGGCGTTGTGGTAGACCGCGGCACAATCGACCTGTTGCATAAATTCGGTAGCTTTTGTCGCATCATTGGTGACAATTACTGCCGTGTGCCCACCGGAATAACGGTTGATCATATCGATGGCGTCATCTATCCCATCCACAAGGGAGAGGTATAATTTGGGGGCGAGGTACTCCTCGCAAAGAGTGGCAGCATCGTTTTCTATCTTGATACCATCGCATAGGGATGCTATTTCTTTGTTTCCCCACACCTCGATACCTTTTTCAGTGAGGTGGGTTACCAGGATAGGGAGTTTTTCCTCTAATTTATCGAGATCTTTGTGGAGCAATACCTTGTCTATCGCATTACATACGCTGATACGTTTTTTCCCGTTCAGTATGAGTTGGACTGCCATTTCGAAATCGGAACTATCATCCACATAGAGAAAGTTATTTCCTCTTCCACTCACAATTACCGGGACCGAAGCATTCTCCAGCACGAATTGGATCAATCCTTCTCCCCCGCGGGGGATAATCAGGTCGGCCCGGTGGCTGTTTTCCCTGATAAGACGTTGCGTATCCTCGCGCGATAGGTCGAGGTATTGTATATAATCTGTCTTGACATTTTGTTCAGTAAGCGCCTGTTGCCATAGCGCCGTAAGCAAGAGGTTGGTCTGACGCGCCTCTTTCCCCCCTTTCAGCAGGATATGGTTGCCAGCCTTAAAGGCGGTTGCGGCAGCCTCGATGGTGACGTCGGGGCGTGATTCATAAATGATCAGGATAGTACCGAACGGCACTGTCTGATTGACGACACGCAACTTGTCTTCCCGGATGAACTCATATAGGATTTTTCCCTCCGGATCGGGTTGCGATGCCACCTCTTCCAATGAACGGATCATTCCGCCAATCTTCTTGTCATCCACTCTGAGGCGATCTTTCATCGATTCATCCATGCCGGGAAAGGCATGCATGTCGGCTTCATTGGCCTCTATAATTCTCTCCCTGTGCAACTCCAGAAGTTGCGCAAGGGAAAGTAACAGGTTATTCTTTTGTTCACTATTCATATTGCTGTGAGATGGATATATCTAATAGTCTGATGAAATTGAAACTATTTTGGCTCCAAAGATAGCAAATTATTCTTAAAAGAGTTGTTGTATTGATCAATTTGAAATATAATTATCTTGATTTAAACCCTTCCAGTTTTATAAAGTCCAATTGCCAATGATTAATAAAGAAACTTACAATCAATCTTTTAAACTACTTTTCCGGAACCTGATCCCCTTTGTAAAGCCTTACAGAAGGATGATTGCCGGAACTCTTTTTCTCACACTGATCGGATCGTTTGCTGCCCAGGTGAATCCTCTCTTGGTGAATGAGACGATCAACCGTGTGGAGGATCTGCTCCGGCAGCCCGATCCGTTTCAGAACGGAATGAGGTTGCTGTTGATTATTTCCGCCATCATGCTGGCCAATGAATTGTTGAATATTGGCATCCAGTTTGGGCAGAAATATTTCGGTGAGAAAATCCGTATCAGAGTGGGAAGCGACCTGTCTCAGGCGTCGGTAGAGAGGATATTGAGTTATAAAATGTCGTTTTTCTCCGAACCGGACAATCAGACCGGATTGTTACAGACCAGAATTAACAGAGGGATAGAGAGTCTTATCGGATTGGTACAGAATTTCTTCCTCGATATACTTCCATTGTTCTCCACTGCTATCATAGCCCTGGTGGTGATGTATAACGCCAACCTATATGTGGGATTACTTGCGACGGTCATTGTACCTGCTTACTTTTATGTGAGCCAGCGACAAGCCGGCCGGTTGAAGGGATGGCGTATCCAGTTGCGAGGACAGCGTGAACGCAAGAACCACGGACTGATCAATATCATCGATTCAATCACGGTGATCAAGAGTTTCGTGCGTGAAGAGCCGGAAGGGAAAAAACAATATGATGTGCAGATGGAGATGTTGAATAACCAGTTACAGACCCGACGGACAAGTTATGTGTACGAGAGCCTGAAATCATTTATCCAGCAGATAGGAGTGGTGCTTATCATCATCCTGACCGTGTTCCTTGTACTCGACGGGCAGATGGGAATCGGCGCCATCATGATGCATATCATGCTTTTCCGGAATGTGTCGGCTCCCATCAGCCAGTTACATCGTATCTACGATCAGGTCAACGATGCCCTGATCTATGCCGACGGTTTTTTTGAAGTGCTTTCCAACGAAGATGCAGTGGAAGTCGGAGGTGACATCAGGGCCGGGAATGTGCAGGGGCAGTTTGAAGTGCGTGATGTCACCTTCACCTATCCAAACGGAAAGCAGGCGCTTTCGGATATAAATCTCTTCCTTGAAAAAGGAAAGACCACTGCCATCGTAGGATTGAGCGGTGCGGGTAAGAGTACCCTGATCAATCTCCTTTGTAAATTTTACAAGCCCGATAGCGGAAAGATTTTGTTGGATGGAGTGGACCTGGAAGATTATGAAAATGGTTCGTTACGGAACAATATCGGTTTGGTATTGCAAAAGAATCATATTTTTAAAGGAACAATCTACGACAATATCCTTTACGGAAAACTCAATGCTACCCGGGAAGAGGTGATCGAAGCTTCGAAAAGGGCTTTCCTTCATGAACAGGTACTTTTACTTCCGGAGGGTTACGATACCGATGCTTTCAACCTGAGTGGCGGGCAACAACAACGGATTGCCAT
>JBAYRG010000396.1:0-2993 GCA_041676805.1 Proteiniphilum sp. | reverse complement strand
GGCCAAGGATCTCTCCTCCCGGGCCGGGGAAACGCAGGTCCGTTACTTCTGCGAGCAGGATGCGATGGCTGCGGTGAGCGCGATGGAGGCGATGGAAGGCCAGTTGCACACCATCGAGGCCTCATACACCGAGGTGGCCGTCAACAAGCGGGGGCGTCCGCCCAAGGAGGGGCCCCGTCCGGTGGACATCCGATACGATCTCTCTTGGCGTATCGTCGAGAAGGAGGACAAGGTGCGCCGGCTGCGCGAGCGGGCGGGCTGCTTCGTGCTGTTGACCAACGTGCCGGTCGAGAACCTGGACGCGAAGGAGCTGCTGCTCACGTACAAAGGGCAATATGGTACGGAGAGCGACTTTTCATTTCTCAAGGACCCACTTGTGGTCAACGACCTCTTCCTCAAGAAGCCGTCGCGCATCGACGCGCTGGGCATGGTGCTCATCCTCTCCCTGCTCGTCTGGCGCCTGATGGAGCGGCAGATGCGGCTGTACCTCAAGGAGAATGGCGGGAAGCTGCCCGGATGGAACAAGAAGCCGACCGACCGGCCGACCTCGTTCATGATGAGCACCGTCTTCCAGGGCATATTGGTGGGCCGCCTCGACGGCCGGTCATACCTGCTCAAGCCGCTCTCCGAGCGCCGGATGCTCTTCCTGCAATCCCTGGGCCTCGACGAGCGGGTGTTCACGGACAGGGTGGTCCCGTCCCTCACCTCCAGGCGGGGGGTGCCCGATGATTGACCGGTCTTCGATGATCACACCACAAGAGCATGGACCCCTTTGCCGATGGCGGGACACCGCCGGGGCCCCTCATGTCCCCGATGCGTCCTTCGTCACCCCCATTGCATCCAAACGGCCCCATTGGTGCTCCATGAGGAGGGGATGATGGCAATGGCCTGACGGTGGTGAGGGTCCCGCCCTCGAAAAAAAGTCGGGACATAATTCAGGCGTATTTTGCGTCTAAGGGGTGCTGAAAGTGGGGTTAAGGATTATCCCAATGAGTATAAAATATAAAAATATATACCGTGCATATGTCAAGAGAGCTCTAGATATCACTATAACAATATTGTTCCTTGCTTTTTTTTGGTGGGTATATCTTTTGTTGGCTATTCTTGTGAAAAAGAATTTAGGATCGCCTATTATTTTCAAGCAAGAACGTATCGGTATGAATGAAAAGCCATTTATTATGTACAAGTTCAGGACAATGAATAATGCAGTTGATGATTTTGGGAATCTCCTTCCTGATGAAAAGCGCCTGACAAAATTCGGCTTGTTTCTTAGAAGTACAAGCATGGATGAATTGCCAGAGCTTTGGAATGTTTTATGCGGAACAATGAGTTTGGTTGGACCAAGACCTCTTTTGGAAAAATATTTGCCGTATTATACTGAATATGAAAACCATAGGCACGATGTATTACCTGGCATTACAGGGTATGCACAAGTACATGGGAGAAACTATGTCACATGGGAAGATAAATTTCGTATGGATGTTAAATATACAAAAGAGATATCACTGAAAACTGACTTTGGTATACTATGGAAGACTGCACAAATTGTGTTACGCCGGGATAATGTTGATACTGGTTCATTTATTGAAAAAGACGGCGTGATATATAGGCCATTAGATGTCGAACGTGCAGGGAAAAGAGGTTCCACATGAAAAAGAACGTGCTAGTCTTTTCCAGTGCACCATACCCAGGAGTGCAGATTTGCCGCTGGCTCAAAGACAACCTCTTATTCAATCCTATTGCCGCCGCAAGTTATCCAAACCATTCTCAGTTTGTTGCAAAAGACTGCATCTGCAATATCCCTTTCGTTTATGAAGAGAATTTTGTGACTTTTCTCAATGAAGTTATTGTTGAGTACGATATTGAATTTGTTATACCAACAGACGACACCATCGCACTCGTTTTGACCGAAAAAAGTAATTTGATTAATGCGGTGATTGTCAGCTCACCCTATGAGACGGCAAAAATATGCCGCTATAAGAGCTTGACATACAATACCCTCTGGGGAAAATACTATGTTCCCAGAGTATTCTCTTCTTCAATTGAAGTAGGAAACGAAGATTTTCCGCTTTTCGCCAAGCCAGATGAAGGTCAGGGCTCACGTGGTGCTAGGAAAATCAATTGCAGAGAAGAACTGAACGAGGTCTTGTCTGAAAAGAGGAACATGGTTATTTGCGAGTATTTGGATGGAGAAGAATATACTGTAGATTGTTTTACGGACAGAAACGGGCATCTGTTGTTCATTAATCCACGGCGACGGTCACGAGTGCAATACGGTATTTCGGTAAGAGCAGAGAGTGTTAATGATATCGATGAGTTTGAAACGATAGTTAAAGATATTAATAAATGCATTTCTTTTCGCGGTTATTGGTTTGTTCAGTTAAAGCGAGATAAATACGGAAATCTCAGACTCATGGAGCTCTGTACAAGGTTCTCGGGTACGTTTGCTCACAGTCAAGGCTATGGCGTTAATTTACCATTACTCGCGCTTTGTGATTTTGCGGGAATGGATGTTTCGGTGATAAAGAACGATTATTCTGTTGTATCGGATAAAAGCTTTATTGACCGTTATTCGATTGGATATGACTATTCGCGCGTATATATTGATTATGATGATACGATTACTAGTAATGGCGGGGATTTCGTAAATACGGCTGTGATGGCATTTTTGTATCAGTGCAGGAACAAGAACCGTGAAATTATCCTCTTGACACGTCACAGCAAGTCAAAATCGAACAGTCTTGTAGAAGACATGGAACGGCATGCAATTCCGATTGGGTTATTCGATCAAATCATAGAACTGGCATGGGAAGATGAAAAAAGCAATAAGATAGACACCAAGAAAAAGAGCATTTTTATTGACAACAGCTTTGCTGAACGGAAAAAGGTTGCTGTCGTACACAAGATTCCAGTGTTTGATGTTGCGCACGTAGAATGCCTTTATGATTGGAGGTAGATATGTTCGTATTTGATGAGATTGGTGGTGAGTTCTG
>JBAYRG010000395.1:0-3024 GCA_041676805.1 Proteiniphilum sp. | reverse complement strand
ATTCCTTGGTGGCAAGCTCCAGCTAATCCGTCCCCTGAACTGGAAGCGTTAGCCAAAAGGCATATTGATGCTATGGTCGAAAAAGATTACAACCGTCCGTCAATTTTTTCATGGGGAGTAAGTAATGAGGTATTTTACAACACGGATAAGGATATTTACAGGCGTATAATAGAACATACGCGTAAATTGAACAGTAACGCTTTAGTGGTTGTGGTCTCCAACGAAATATTCAGTCGGTTGGAAAATGATGAATCATTACTGGCCGATATTCCCACGTGGAACGATTATGTTGGTACATGGCATGGTAAGCACCGTGACGAAACTCCGGGCATGCTCGATCTTATAAACGAGAGAGCCTTGAAGGGCAGACCTTTATTAATTACTGATGTTTCGCACTTGAAATTAGGTTGATAATCAGAAGATAAAAAATAAAAAAAGTAGCATATTTTAGCTGATATATCATTAAAAATGACTATATTAGCGAAGGATTCCAAGCCATAAAATATGCTACTGGACAAAGGTATAAAAAATATTCAAGAGTTGAAAGCGGACTTTACCCCCTCGAAGGTCTCCGCTGAAGATATTTACAGCCGCTTCAAGGCGTTGAAGCTGAGCGAATGCTTTTCGGAGTTCAAATACTTCAAGCGTTGCGGATATGACTTCAAGATGGTGCTGGCACTGCTGGTCTCCATCGTGTCGGGTCCGGATAAAACGGTGAATGCCTACCGGAAAAGCATCCCCGGTGAGGATTGCGAGATGGGAAAGGATGTGTTCTACCGCTTGAAGAACAACCCCGGGATCTGCTGGCGGATGGTATTGTGGCATGTCGCCCTGCGCTTCCTCAAGGTCACCTCCACGGGAGAGAAAGGGTCTCCCGAAGATGGGAAACAGAAGGAGGAACCCTCCCGTTACCTGATTTTTGACGACACCACCCTTCCCAAGAGTGGCAAGCGTATCGAAAAGATCGGCAAGGTGTGGGACCACGTCACGAACCGTTACATACTGGGGTTCAAATTACTGGTGATGATGTACTGGGACGGCAAGTCGGCCATTCCCCTGGACTTCAGCCTGCACCGGGAGAAAGGCAAGAAGCAGGATCGCCCTTTTGGGATGACCGTCAAGGAGTTGCGCCGCCAATTCAGCCGTAAGAGGGTGAAGGAGTCCTATACGGCAAAACGCGCCGAGGAGTTGGACACGGACAAGATCACGATGGTGCTCCGGATGTTCTACTCTGCGATTTATCGCAAGATCAGGGTCAATTATGTGCTGGTTGACAGCTGGTTCACCTGCGATTTATTGATACAGGCAGTGCGGGGAGTCAGGGATCAGGCCGTACATCTGATCGGGATGTACAAGTTCCCCAAAACCCGCTTCGAGTATGCGGGTAAGTCGCTGACCCACGCCCAGATCAACAACATGCTGGGAAAGCCAAAGCGCTGCCGCGCGCTCGGATACCATTACAAGCAAGCCAGGGTAACGTACAAGGGCGTGGAAATCTGCCTGTTCTTCACCCGAAGGGGAAGCAACGACAACTGGAAAGTCTTCTTGACCACTGACACCTCCCTGACTTTCAAGAAGATGGTCGAACATTACCAGGTCAGATGGGTCGTCGAGGTATTCAATCGTGAGGCCAAGCAGCTGCTGAACCTGGGTAAATGCCAGTCAAGCAACTTCGACGCCCAGATAGCGGAGACCACCGTGAGCATGATGGCCTACCTGTTATTGACGTTGCGTTTTCGTTACGACAACTACGAATCCAAGGGAGCCCTGTACCGGGCTATGAACGGGGAGGTTCTCCGTGAAACCCTCGACAGGCGCCTCTGGGGGCTGTTTCTGGAAATGGTTTGTACGGTAGCCGAAGTCCTCGGGGTGGACGCACTCGACCTTCTGGAAAGGTTGCTTTACAACCAGCAGGGAGGATCTATGGTTTCCGCGCTATGGGTTGAGATAAGAAAAAATGAAAATAGTGAAACTGGATAATATATAATGTTAATAAACAGAAGTATAGAAATTAACGCACTTCCTTTCTATCTTTCTGTCATACATTTAGGGGAAGTGCGAAACATGAGTTAAATTATTTACAAAAATAGTGTTTTCTTACATTTAATACAAAATATAATACATTTTAATCATTTTTTATTCCATTAATTTTGTAAAAATAAAAAAGCGAACCATGTACAGTGAAAAAAATAAGGTGAATAGTCGATACCTGATTCTTATCTCGTTGATCGCCGGAATGGGCGGATATCTCTTTGGTTATGATTGGGTAGTCATTGGCGGTGCCAAGGCGTTTTATGAAGTCTATTTTTCAATAGCGGATATTCCGTGGCTTCAGGGATGGGTAATGAGTAGTGCCCTCTTAGGATGTTTGATAGGAGTAGTTATTTCCGGTGGATTATCTGACAGATACGGTAGAAAATTTATGATGATCCTTGCGGCCGTCGTATTTGCTTTGTCGGCTTTCGGCACAGGCGCGGCCCATACGATCGATCTGTTTATATTGTTCAGGATAATCAGTGGCGTGGGTATCGGTATCGCGTCGAATATTTCACCGATGTATCTTTCCGAAGTATCTCCCCCTGCTGTAAGAGGAAAATTTGTAGCGATTTATCAGTTAGCGATTGTTTTGGGGATACTCTCCGCACAAATTGTAAATTGGCAGATCGCCAGACCGGTAATACCCGGTGAAGATATTCTCAATTCCTGGAATGGGCAGATGGGTTGGAGATGGATGTTTTGGGTACCTGCTTTCCCCTCGATTTTATATCTCATACTTACTTTTATTGTGCCTGAAAGTCCTCGATGGCTGATCGCGAAAACAAAGTACGATAAGGCGACGGATATTTTCTCGAGAATAGTCAATAGGGAATATGCCCTCCAATTAGTGGGAGAAGTGCAAAAAACGGCGCAGGAAACCGTGGAAAAAGTAAAGTTATCGGCTCTTTTCAAGGGGAAAACATTCAGGATCGCGATGATCGGTATCGTGATAGCCATCTTACAGCAATGGTGCGGCATCAATGTGGT
>JBAYRG010000394.1:0-3026 GCA_041676805.1 Proteiniphilum sp. | reverse complement strand
GGCAATTCGTCATGAGGCTTTGAGCCTCCCCATAAACGAGGAAATTGGGACCGTTCGCACGCAGGGACTGATCCCAGCGAAAGTCGTGCTGGCCTGGCCATCAGCAGTAAAACTATTATTGGACACGTAAAACACGAAAACCAAAATTATTCTACCGGCTCTCGGGAAGAAAGCGATAGCGTCTCGCCGCACGGTAGCCGGGATTGTCATTGTTCCAGGAACCCCCGCGGGCCGACCGAAACTGGCTTTCCGCGGGGCCGGTCGGATTCTGGGCCGGGCTTTCGCCGTAGTAGTCCTCCTGGTATCTGTCATAGCACCATTCCATTACGTTGCCGCTTACATCATAAAGTCCGGCGGGGCTGACGCCTTTTACCGTGAGAATCTCCGGTATATGCACTTGAGCGGGATGTATGCCGTCATACCAGCCTGCTTATTGCGGCCTGGCCGGGCGAGAAAAACGCTTCCAAGCCATACGACACTCAGGATACCCAGCAAGATCGTGGAACTTGAGGAAGCAGGAACTTGAACATGCTCATCCCATACGAATGGATTACTTCCCCAGCGAAACTCAAATGCATTGGTATAGCCATCCCCGTCATAGTCGTTTTGGCCATCGGGAATCCCATCCGGGTCATCGTAAAAGAAATCGCCGCTCGAATCGCCAACGTAGGGATCAAAGGTATGGCTTGCGTCCCCCGCTTCGTCTCTGTCAAGGAGGCCGTCCCCATCGGTGTCCTGGGACGTTCGAACGCCAAACATGTCTGGATTCAGTGGATCGTAACCGAAAATGAATTCGTCCATGTTGACCATACCGTCGCCGTCAAAATCATTGCGGCCATCATCCACTCCATCGCCCGTCATTTCGCCGTTGTCGCCCGTCGAATCCTCTTCCTGCGCATCAAAAGGATTGGGGCCACCCGGCAAATTTCGTGTTTCATCATAATCAGATATTCCATCCTCGTCTGTATCCACGCCTATGGAATACATATCCAGTTTGACCTTGATTACTTGGGGCATACCGGTACTGTATTGGGCGAGGAGCGTAGCCGTCTTGTAGCCCCAGGAAACAGGAGCGCCGGATACGGGAATCGTGGCAGTTTGCCAGGGCTGAAGTGTAAGGTTGCCCGGCACGTTATCCGCCGTAAATTCCGAAGCATGCGGTCCCGTAATGCTCAATGTAACGGTCGTATTCACCGCTTGCGTGTTTGTGATGTCTACCGATTGCTGCGTTTCTGATTTGTTGGAAGTGGTTTCAATAGGTACGGCTGGAGGTAAAACTGTCACATAGTTCGTGGTCCAACCCATATCGACAAAGGCAGGTAACAACAAACCCAATTTATTTAGATTTCCCAAATTAGATGGAGCCATGAGTTGCCGTGGATTATGGGAGGGATCCCAATGCGAAGCCTGGTTATGCAAGAGTAATGGAGGCGACCAATAAGGCGCATAAACTTGTGCATAAGAACTAAACCAGTGAATAGCCGGATCATTAAGGAGAAATCTTCCCGCCGCCGATACCTGCGAACCAGACCAATATAATTCATCTGATGTAAGTGCAACAGAGCGTTCGGCTTGATTAAGGAGAGCCAGAGGGAGGAAAAACGGATCATCTATAAGATAACTAAGATTATCACTGTGGCGATCAATGCGTTGATTATTCGCATAATTATACCATATCCCATCATTTCGCAATAAATTTACAAATCCCAAAGCGTGGCCAAATTCATGCAAAAGTGTACTGAGAAAACCATTCTTATTCACAGAGATAGTAGGACTTAATGAAAAGTCAAATTCTCCATTGTTGATAATTGTTGAGTTTATTGATACTATTGCATGTGGTTCGTAAGGCTGCAAAACGTCTGTGTCAAGCACCTGTACTAACAGTGGGGAAGGCCACCATTGGACACTTGAAATATGGGTATGTGGCCAAGGTGTAAATCTACCCCATGCCAGTGTTGTCGTTGCCAGAGGTTCTAATATAATACGCATTCTGATCGTTTGCGTGCCTTCCAGTGCTGCTTCATAATAGTCTAACGTGTATTTTAATACTCTATTTACTTCTCTTAGATTGGCATCAGATATTTCATCTTGGCCTATCCACTCCATGACTTGTATTTCAACCCCTTGGGCGCATAAAGGACAGATTATTAATGTGATATAACACAACATTTTTAAATAAAAAAAGGTATATCGTCTTTGCATGTCCTCTCCTTTACGAATTAATTTCCGTATATTCAAAATATCCCGTATACGAAAACTATGGAATCCTGGGAAACGAACCGCTTATTCCTCCATTTGGATGAACAGTCATAATTATTTGGTCTTCACCACAAGCGCCGAAAAGTCCTTTCAATTCTCCATCCCCTTGCCAATACGTTATGTTCCCGTCAATATCCTGATATGCCCAACATTGTTTTGGGCCCGTGTATGTATTCGGGGCGAATACGATCTCCCGGTTGGGGTATACGGAGGCATAGACTTCTTGCTTGGAATTTTCCGTTTCTCGGATGAATTGGAACGTGTCATTCCATTTCACGACCCAGATGGTGTTAGCGATCATTGGCGCTTGCGGGCTTGGCCAATAATAGTCTCCATCCGCGCATAGCAAGACCCGGCCGAGCATGCCCTCGGGGAGCTTGCTGCTTGGGGGCGTCAGGGCCTGATCCCCTACGATGATGCTCTTATAGGGTGGTAGCGCAGGCAAGCCCTTGTCGTTGCGATAGGGCCATACTCCCGCAGCGGAAGAAAGGTCGAAATCCTTAAGGGGCGGCGTGACGATCTCGATGCGGCAATCCGGGTGGACGATGGCGTAGGTGCCGGACCATTTCGGGCCGGTATGGACCAACGCGAATCCGCCGTCCAAGGGCGCAATGCGAATCTCATTCGCGTTGAGGGGTACTCCCGCGCTTGTCGTGAAGAACTCGCCATGGGCGCCCAGATACATCAACCGGTAGGGTAATGAAGGCGGATCCAGGGCGGACGTATTTCTTGACGGTCCTCTTCCAAAAGCGAACACAAACTTCTTG
>JBAYRG010000393.1:0-3032 GCA_041676805.1 Proteiniphilum sp. | reverse complement strand
CCTTCACAGCGGGAACCCGATCTATTGCCACAAGAAAGAAGACAGGAACAGTTACCGCCACACGATGGCGAGCTTAGTGGTCAACCACCTTTGCACGATAGGGGAACTAAGCCGCGCGTTAGGGGTGAACCGGAAGAATATCGAACGTTACGTGAAGACTTACCATGAGCACGGTCCGGGTTATTTCTTCAATCGTCCCGACGGTCGCGGGCAATGCCACAAATTGACGGAGGACCTTCGTGCGACTATCCAGGAGAAGCTTGACGCCGGTTTAAGCCAATACCGGATAGCCCGTGAACACGGCATCAGCGACTCGGCCATCGCCTACCACATCAACAAGGGCACGTTAAAAAAAAAAGAGAAACCGGTAACCCCTCCCGGTAATCCCCAATGGAGCCAACCCTGTGATCGCGCCCTGGATGACCTTTCCGCCGCCGGGGGCATGGGCATGGCTGCGACTCGTGTGGATGAGCGACTGTTGGCCTCCCTGGGATTGTCTCCGGTGGAACCGGTGCGTTTTGAAAGCTGCCGCAGCATCTCCGGCGGCGGGGTGATGCTGCTGTTGCCTTTCCTGATGGAATGCGGCCTTTTGAGCTACCGGGAACATTACCGCCAGCGTGATGGCGGTTACTATGACTTCGACAGCCTGTTCATCCTGATGGCCTTCCTTTTGTTGGGCCGCGTCAAGAGCTTCGAACAGACCAAGCGCCTTGATCCCGGCGAGTGGGGTAAGATGATCGGTTACGACCGGATCCCCGAGGTGAGGGCGTTACGCTCGCTGGTGCGGGAAGTAACCGGGCAGGAACGGTGCGCCGCATGGTCGGCAGAACTGGCCCGTCGTTGGATACGGGATGAGGAACCCGGCCTGTATTACGTTGACGGGCACGTGCAGGTTTACCATGGGCATCTGGCCGAATTGGGGCGCAAGCATGTCAGCCGCCAGCGCCTGTGCCTTCCCGGCATGATGGAGTTCCGGGTCAACTCCGCCTCGGGGATGCCCTTCTTCTTTGTCACCAGCCAGGTGAACGAGCGCATGATAGAGATGCTTGATGGGGAAATCATCCCCAAACTCATGGAACTACACCCTGTGAGCAGGGAACAGCGGGCGTTGATGGAGGAAAACCCCGACTATCCCCTTTTCACACTGGTTTTCGACCGGGAGGCATACAGCCCCTCATTCTTCAAACGGTTATGGGATGAGCACCACATCGCCGTGATCACTTACCGCAAAAACGTCAAGGACAAATGGGATGATGGGCTTTTCAGTGCGCAGGAGGTGGAAACATCCATGGGGCCGGCAACCATGGAGCTGTGCGAGCGGGAGACCACCCTGGACGGCTACGCCATGCGGGAAGCGCGCAAACGCTCCGGTGACGGGCACCAGTCCTCCATCATCACCAACAATAAAATAATCACCCTGGCGCTGATCGCCTCTTACATGTTCGGGCGGTGGGTACAGGAGAACTTCTTCCGCTATATGAGACAGGAATATGCCATTGACAAGATAGTACAATATGGTGTGGAACAGCTGGATGACAATATAATGGTCGTCAACCGGGAATACTCCAATATTACATACAGGATCAAAAAGGAGAGGGAAAAGCTCTCCCGAAGGCAGGCAAAACTCTTCATCCTTCGGGAAGGGATACCCGAAAAGGAGAAACAATCCAGGGCAATGGCCGGGTGGATACAGAAGCAGACCGATCTATTACAACAAATACAGGAGGTTGAGGAGGAAATCGCCCGACTCATTGAAGAACGTTCGGGGATACCCTACAAGATACCGCTAAGCCGGATGCCGGAGCAAACAAGGTATAACAAGCTTCACCAGGAGAGCAAGCACCTGCAAAACATTGTCAAGATGATCTGCTACCGTGCCGAAACGGCCATGGCCAACCTGCTCGCACCCCATTTTACCCGATCGCGGGACGAGGTAAGGGCACTGGTAAAGTCAATAATATCGCGACAGATAGACATGCATCCCGATTATGACAATGGCACCTTGGAGATAACCCTATACCCCCTGTCAAACAACAGGAACAACGAGGCGGTCAGCAAAATATTAGAGACTTTGAACCGGACACAAACCAAATATCCGGGTACCGATTTAGTCCTTTTATAGAAAACTGCGACAATATAAACTGGTAGGGATCAGGAGTTCTGAACTTATGAGAGCAATTCACAGCTCATATAGAGAGTTGCCCATTTTATTCTTTGTTGTTCCAGATGTCAAAGATACGAACTTATGAGAGCAATTCACAGCTAATTTCTTCTTTTTGTACAATACAGAAGAGTTGTTCCAGATGTCAAAGATACGAACTTATGAGAGCAATTCACAGCGACGAGTTCGCCGATGCGGTGGCCAATTCCGTTGTTCCAGATGTCAAAGATACGAACTTATGAGAGCAATTCACAGCTTTTTTAGTTCTCTGTTTTAAAAATTTGAAGTTGTTCCAGATGTCAAAGATACGAACTTATGAGAGCAATTCACAGCACAATCCTTTTAGCCAAATGGAATCCGGCAGTTGTTCCAGATGTCAAAGATACGAACTTATGAGAGCAATTCACAGCAGAACATCCAATAAACACCTCTTTACTCTTGTTGTTCCAGATGTCAAAGATACGAACTTATGAGAGCAATTCACAGCAGGTTTGCCATTGATAGATAAGAATTCTTTGTTGTTCCAGATGTCAAAGATACGAACTTATGAGAGCAATTCACAGCATCAAATGAAACGGTTTTCAAAACTTGTAAGTTGTTCCAGATGTCAAAGATACGAACTTATGAGAGCAATCCACAGCGCCCCATGGTGGTTCTCGAATACTTCGTAGTTGTTCCAGATGTCAAAGATACGAACTTATGAGAGCAATTCACAGCAGATTCATTGGAGGCAGCAATTCCGAAAATAAATATTTTTGATTCCATATTCAAGATTGGGCATACCTTCATCTTGCCACGGTTTGCGCGGCATACTGAAAATTTTCCCGGAAGTGATTTTTTATCTTATAAACTCCTCTCTTTTTTTATAGGT
>JBAYRG010000392.1:0-3038 GCA_041676805.1 Proteiniphilum sp. | reverse complement strand
GAGCGGTTCGGCTTCCAGGGGCGATTAGACCTGCTACAGCCTCACTCCAAAGGAAGCGATGCCCGAATCGTAGAGCTAAAATCGGGCAGGTTACCATTTCCCTCCTCCGACTCTACCAGGATCACGCTCAACCATGAGGTGCAGACCGCCGTATATCGTCTGATGATTGAGACTGTTTTCGGGAAAAAGACTGCAGGAGTGGATGCTGCCATTCTCTATTCGGCGGGGGAGCGGCCGGGCGAAAATCTCCGTTCCACTATGGTCAACGGCGAACTCGAGAAATCGATCCTGAATATCCGCAACCTGATTGTGGCCAATGAAGAGATTCTGATCCGGGGAGAAAACAGGGATGTGGAGGTGCTGTTTGACTCTTTGCTCAATCTCATCCGGACAGCAGAGAGATTACCCACATTTTTTATCGAAAAAATTGAACGGACGAGCACACTGCTATCGAAATGCAGCGAAACTGAACGAACTTTTTTCTATCGTTTTATTCGGTTCATATCACGGGAACTATATCACCAGAAGATCGGAGATATCGCCTATGAAACGCCGACAGGTACCGCCGCATTATGGAACAGCACTTTCAATGAACGCGCCGAAGCGCTGGATGTGCTTTTTGATCTCTCTATCCTCAGCATCGATGACTCCCTAAACGATATGACCATTCTATTTGCGCGCAACCAGACAGGAAACGATATCGTCAATTTTAGGGAGGGAGATATATGCATTGTCTATCCGAGAAAAGATGAGAGCGACACTGTGTTGAACCGACAGATATTGAAAGGAGCCATTACCCGGATTGATGCGGAGAACGTGGAAGTACGCTTCCGCTATAAACAGAAAAATCGCCGTTTCTTTGAAGAAAACAGGCTTTGGGCAATAGAGCATGACTCGTTGGATTCCAATTACAACAGCATGTACAAGAGTCTCTTTGCTTTCCTGGGTGCTTCCGGAAAAAAGAAAGAGACAATACTGGGTTTGCTTCCTCCTGGGGCAAGCGCCAACAAATCGAGGGAGACTGAAGACTCTCCGGAAGAAGTTTATCAAGCGGTAGAGTATCCCGGGAATATCATCCGCAAGGCGATGAATGCCCAAGACTATTTCCTGATCGTAGGACCTCCCGGCACAGGGAAAACATCGATCTTTGCCCGGCGACTGATTGAAGAATATCATGCGCAACCTGATAAGAATATCATGGTGCTGGCCTATACCAACCGTGCTGTGGACGAGTTGTGTGAAGCCATTCACATCGCTTTCGGGTGCAAAGAGGGGGAATGTAACACCTATATCCGGGTGGGCAGTGAACTCTCCTGCGCCAAACCTTATCGTCACCGCCTGCTGCAACGGATTTCAGAAAGGGCCAAAGACAGGGAATCGTTGCGCCATGAGATAGAGCGAACGCGCATCTACGTCTCCACCCTCGCCTCTATCAACGGGCGTATGGAGCTTTTCAACCTCAAACATTTTCATGTAGCCATCATCGACGAAGCATCACAGATACTGGAACCACAAATTATCGGACTCCTGCCCCGTTTCGACCGGTTTATCATGATCGGAGACCATAATCAGCTATCGACCATTGTATTGCAGGATCATCAATTTTCACAGATCAATGACCAGGTGTTGTGTGATACGGGATTTATCGATTGCCGTGATTCACTATTTGAACGGTTATTACGTCGCAGTCAGACACAAGGATGGCATCATGCCTATACACAACTCTCGCGTCAGGGACGAATGCACAACGATATTGCCGCTTTCCCGGCTACCGGCTTCTACGCCGGGAACCTTTTCCCTGTACACGATTGGCAATCCTCAGTATGGGAACTACACAGCCCATCGGATAATCTCTTTGACCGATGGGTAGCCACGAAACGCACTGCCTTCTTTTCGACGGAAAAGATCAACCATCCCTCCCCTTCCGACAAAATCAACGAGACCGAAGCCGACCTGATCATCACACTTCTGAAATCGATCCGTGATGTATATGAAGCAAACGGCAAAATATTCGATCCCGGAGCGATTGGTATCATCGCGCCCTACCGGAACCAGATCGCCCTGATCAGGCACAAACTGTCGTCAGCGGGAATTCCACACTGGGAAAAAATCATGATCGATACCGTGGAGAGATACCAGGGAAGCCAACGCGATGTGATCCTGATCTCGTTCTGTGCCAACCAATCCTACCAGATGAATTTCCTCTGCAATCCGAACCATGACGGTTCGGTGGACAGGAAACTTAACGTAGCCATTACCCGGGCACGCCAACAACTATTTCTTGTAGGCAATGCCCCGGTCCTGCGTGAATCACCGGTCTATGCAGCCCTTCTCGATTTCTATCAGAAGGAAAAAATTTATTCAGTACTTACCGAGTAGTTATTCGATTTTTTTTATACCTTTGCACTCCCATTGTCTTGTGGTGTAACGGTAGCACAACAGATTCTGGTCCTGTTTGTCCAGGTTCGAATCCTGGCAAGACAACAACCTTAAAACGCAATCACTTTATACATAAGCGATTGCGTTTTTTTGTTTTCGATATCTCCCAAATTTTCACCCAAATTCAGCCCATTTTCCCGAGTGTAAGCTTCTTAACGCCCTATTCCCTCACTCGATAATTTTGTCAAATAAGAAACATTTATAATCCCCTTTATTCCGGGTATTTAAAAGAACGTGATCTCCTTGTTTACGATGCCCCAATTTGGGGTATCATAGAGATATTATTTTATTTAATTACCCGAATTGCGGTGAAAAGATTAACATCACGGTAACAAAAGAATAAAATCCATCACATAAGAATATTACCTCAATCTGATAAGGCAGTCTTATGTTAGCGTCCCCTTTGCGGATCCCTGAATTTATGGGGATGTACGATAAATACCATATATCTTGATAATTAACCCGGTGGGTTAAAATTATTCCTGTATGAACAATTCACTGAATAATCAGTGATAGTTCTGAAACGGGAACTCCCTGTACTACTTAGAAGTGCGTGAAAAGCACTACTAAAGATCTTACCGCTTGCCGGGGAATACTGT
>JBAYRG010000391.1:0-3056 GCA_041676805.1 Proteiniphilum sp. | reverse complement strand
TTCAGGAAAAGAATTTGCTGTTATCTCTGTTTTTCATGGATTTATACTTGATCTCAGCGTACCAGTCTTGGTTACTATATTTTGTTCTTTTTAGTCAACCGTGTAGAAACAATATCTATGTATATGGCTTCGGTAGATGAGAAACAGAAGTGATCCCCGATGAACTTCCCTTTAGGATAATACGGACGATTTTGGTCTGTTGAATTTCCGTGGAGAAAAGGAAGTCAGGTTTATTCTTTATAATAGTTAGGATATAAGCTGGCGGTTTTGTGTCAGGTGACAGCTGACGGACGTTCTTCCAATATAAATAAAACTTTGCGGTTTATCGGTGTTTTTAACATAATCGTGAATAATAAAAAATGAGAAAATATTTTTTCTAAACAGTTAATGTGTATATTTGTAAAATGTAGGATTTGGAATTTGGAATGTGGAAATGGTGCTAATAGAATAATCATTTAAATAGGACTAAACTAAGTAGTGGATACCAAGATAAGGATAAATATACCGACTGTTTTTTTCTTCGTCCTCTCTGTCATATTGGCGATTCTGCTTTTGGCAGGCAACAAAAAGGTGGTAAAGGAGAGGGGATACGACAGTTCATCGGTGATGAATCGTATTTCCTATATGCAGGAACTGGCATTGGTAAGATATAATTATACGGGGGTGATAAGTTATAAGGATTACCGGAAGTTTTTGAATCTTAATGTTCCATTGACCGACAAATATTTTTTATTGAAATACAGTGGATATATCAAGGCAGGAGTAGATTTCGACAAGATAAAAGTGACTGTAGATAATGACACCACTATACATGTATCAATCCCCAAACCCAAAATATTGGATACGATGATCGACGAAAAATCAATACAGGTGTATAATGAAAGCGAAAATGCATTCAATCCCATAAAAATATCAGATTATAATGAGGCGATCATGCAAGAGAAAAATGTAATGATCAGGGATGCTATTGATCAGGGGATTTTTAAACAAGCAACCGGAGAGGCGAAAATAGCCATTACTTCTCTTTTGAAAGAAATGGGATTTAAAGATATACATATTACCGAAGAGCTGGTTATACCACAATTGCATTAGAGAAAGTGGACAAGTGCCTGGATGCCTGAGGGGATAAGTATCTGAGTGAACAAGTGATTGGATGATTGGATGATTGGATGGTTGAATGGTGAATGGTGAATGGTGAATGGTGGAAAATTCTGAAAAATTGAAAAGTCTTTATTCTTTATTCTTTACTCTTTACTCTATAAAAGTATGAGATTTACGATTAAATTATACCTCTATTGGGTATCTATTTTTTTAACTTTCTTCGTGGGAATTATTTTAGTTGTATACCTGCTGTGGGGAGTCTGGGGAAATTTTTTACAGCTGGGTTTGGTATTTTTTATTGTCGGGATGATACCTCCGGCGATCATAACCTTTTTTTTCGCAAAGAGGCTTGATTATATGGAATCGGATGATCTGGATCCACCCTCTTTCTCCGGTCAAAAGATGGAGAGATTTTATTTTAAAGGACGTACTCAACAGCCTTTTGATGAGGTGCTGCAACGGATCGACCGACAATGGATCATTTCCTATTCAGATAGAAAAAGAGGGATACTTAAGTTTAGGACAGATGCGAGAATGGCTGCCTGGGGATTAGGGGGATACCTGAAAATGGAAGATAAGGAGACCGTTCTGGTAATTGTCTATCCGATACAACATCGATCCCAAAGAGAGAAACAGATGGTGGATCAATTGCTTCTTCTTATGAAATCGGTACTTGATTGTGCGGATAACGTCCAGTTTATATTGGCTGCTCACAGTACATAATCACTTCCTCATTCACGAATCGGATAAAATCATTGTGTTGTTCCTTTGTGATCATATTTGGATAGCTTAATATAAGCAACTCCTGGGGTTCTGCCTCAAGTCGGTAGGGCAAGTGCATAAACCGATAGGGAGTGAGCGTGTAACCTGCCCGTTCATAGAATTGTAACCGACGTACAGATAGCTCGTTGATAAGAGGATCGATCTCAAGAATAATGGTATGCTCTGAATCACGTAGATATCTTAACATTTGTGATCCAAAACTCTGCCCTCTGAGTCTTGGATTGACGGCAAGGTACTCCAGATAACGATAGGAATCCCATTCCCAGAAAAATATTAATCCAATCAATTCCTTTCCTTCCCAAGCCGACAGAGGGAAGAAACGTGTGTCGGCGTAAGCACGTAGATGATCTTCCTTCTTTCGTTTTTCTGCTAAAGGAAAGCTTCCTTCATACAACTCCCAGACACTCTTCCAGCGATCCGTGTCGTCAGGGGCAATCCGCAAATATTCCATTAATAAACCTCTTTAAAAAAAATTAAATCTCACACATACCGTCCGCATTGCATGATTTACCTTTAGTCACTTCAGGGTCAGACGTGTGATCTTTCTCTGTCCGGTTTTTCCAATTCGTGTATGCTTTATTCAGTACCTTTAAAAACAAATCTACCGGTTCGGATCCAACGATGGCTTGCCTTCTGTCCATCAGGAATGTGGGTACGGTATCAAAACCAAGATTGGCAGCCTCTTGCATATCCTGCTTTATCTCGTAGAGATAGTCGCCACTCTCCAACATCCGGCGTATCTCTTTCTCTTCTAAGCCTGCTTCCTTCCCAATATTGATGAGTAACTTCCAATCACTATAGTCCTTGGCTTCTTCGAAATAGGCCTTCGACACTTTTCCCAGGACAACAGAATCCAATCCTTTTTTCGCAGCCAGTTTGACAAGTCTATGCGCATCTCTTGTATTGGCGGCAACGGCATTGGGAAGAGCAAACGAAATGCCGGCATCATCAGCCAATCGCTTAATGCCGGAAAACATCTGTTCCACACTCTCTTCAGGATAACCTGCCATTTTCGTCAGGTATTCCTTAACGGGAATACCATTTCCTTTATCGGGAAGATCCGGGTTAAGCTGGTATGCTTTCCATTCGATTTTTACCTCATCGGCATGATCGAACTGTCGGAGCGCCTTCTCATAATGTATTTTTCCTATATGACAATAAGGACACATGAT
>JBAYRG010000390.1:0-3064 GCA_041676805.1 Proteiniphilum sp. | reverse complement strand
TTCCCGTCAGCGTCGATCTCGGAGAGATTTCTCGGGAAAAGCAACGTACGGTAGAGGTTGGAGTAGAATGTCCTCAGGTTATCAACATTGTCATCCTCCACCCTGATCCGTCCCAGCACCTCGTTCCAACGGGCTTCTCCCCTTTCCGTAATGGTATCGAAAGAATCATTCCCCAGTTCCTGCAGGTTTAGCAGTGCCTGCCCTTCGCTGATAAAGGAGGAGGCCACCCTGGCATGCACTACCTCTCTCCGGTTCGTTTTGAATCCGACTATCGCACCGGCGTGTTCACCCGTAAAGGTGGTTTCGTTCTCTATGATCTCCCCATTTTTTACCGCAGCCACGTAAGTAAACGGTTTATCGAAGGTGACCACAAAATAGTTTTTGAAATTTCCAGGCACACCGCCGCTGTTGCGGGTGGTATATCCCACAATCTTCTGTTCTTCGGGGATGATGCGTATATAAGATCCTTTGTCGAAAGCATCGGCAATAACGTAAGCGCTGTCACTCTCAGGGAAAGTAAACCGGAAGATGGCGGCCCGCTCCGTGGGAGTGATCTCGGTGGTGATATCCCAATCAGCCAGATAAACCCGGTAATAGTGGGGTTTGGCGATCTCCGCCTTATGGGAGTACCAACTCGCTCGCTCCTCCTCGTCAAAGAGAAGCTTTCCGGCAAGCGGCATCAGTGAGAACTGTCCGTAGTCGTTCATCCAGGGGCTGGGCTGATGCGTTTGCTTGAATCCCCTGATCTTATCGGAATGATAAGTGTACATCCACCCGCTGCCCATCTTGCCGGTCTGGGGTGACCAGAAATTCATTCCCCATGGCAAGGCTATGGCGGGATAGGTATTCCCGGTAGAGAGCTCATACTTGGAATCGGTGCCCACCCATGTACTCACATAATCTACGGGATTAGAGTATTGAGCACTCACTCCGACGGTTACTGTCAGAAAAAAAACAATACTTAATAACAGGATTTTATTCATATCACACGTTGTTTTATTTTATTAGTTGATAGCGTGCCAACACAGCATATTCAGCTGCGAAAGAAAAACTAAACATTCCTTCCGTATTATCATCGTTGTTATTAAGCTTCCATCCGGTCAACAGGTTGGAAGGCAGAAAACCGTTATGGAGAAAATGGTCATAACCATAATCGAGGTTCTTCTGGAAAGAGTCGATATAACTATCCACTTTGGGATACCAGGGATAAAAATCCACATAGGCTCTCATCAGCACACCATTGAACCAGTTATTGAAGCCGTCTATCTTATAGCTATAATATCCATCCACTTCCCGATCTCTTTCCGCAAAAAAGGAGAAACTCGCATCCGCCAGATCCGACCCTTCGGTCATGTATTTATTATTCCTCGTTGCCCTGTAGAGATCAGCTGCACCCGAAAGCATAGTCCCACTATTGTAGGTGAGGGGTGCCCCTCCCCTGTCGAGGCAAATAATCCCTTTTCGGTATGTAACCCCATCGATTATCTCCAACTCGGGTTTCCCGGGAGTACAGCCGCCCATCATATCGCTGTATACGCCATCTTCCCGGATCAGGTACTGTTTTTGCCAATTGTAGATCTTTTCGGCGAAAGCGAGGTAATAATCGCTTTTCTTCATCTGTACCGTTTTTCTTGTCTTGCCGTCTTCAGGATCGATATAGCGATGTGTCACCTCATCATTTTTCCCTTTATAGAGTTCATGGAGCCAGACCAAGGGGCTTACCATCGGCCCGTTACTGCAGGAATGTTTGGTAACATATCCCGGTCCCCAGGGAATTCCTCCGATCTCTTTCCCGTTCTCACCAATGGTACAGTCCCACCCGTCGAGCACATATTCAGTCAGATATTCCGCTTTTTCAAGATATTGCTCTTCACCGGTCAGTACATAGGATTCCAGCAGCTCACGTACCAGCCACATCTGGTCGTCGTATACATTCTCAATCCCTTCTACTTTTGCACTGCCTTTGGATGCTCCCCGGTGCACACCGTAAACCGTCCACTCCCTGGTACCTGTATAGGAGGTCAACGTAAAAGTGCCCAGGTAGTAATCAGCGTTGTCATACAGTTTTCGGAGTTGCTCTTTATACCGGTCGAAATGAATTTTATAGAGCGAACCATCTCCTTGTTCTTGCTCCGTTTGAAGCGCATGAAGGATCGCATTGACCGCCTCTATGGTACTCGTATACATCCATATACTTCCTACCTCGTCTGAACGCACATCAGTATAGGGATTGTAATACCGGGCCATTGCCATTCCGCTTCCTGTAAAATGAGCTGCGAACGCGTTATCCGCGAGTTCAATCGCCCGTGTCAGGTTCCTTATCGTAAGGCTCTCTTTCTGCAGAGGCCCCCCCTGCTTACGGTTTTCCGACACAGTCCCTCCACAGATACAGGTTAAGAACCAGAAGAGACTTCCTATTGCAATAATTCTCATTTGTTACACCCAGAAAAAATAAAATTCTTAAATATGTAATTCCAAGGGGACAAAGCAATATGTCCTGTCCTTTTTCCTGATCTTCACCTTCATTAATAAATATTTCACCGGTGAACCCATACAGACCTGTCTTCCTCACTTACATTATTTTCACCGGTCCGCACATTCCTACCGGAGTCCATCCCTGTCCCCGTGTCCATCCGTAACCGACCTCGTTTTCAGGGGTCGATTTCAGGAAATTACCGACAGTGGTCGAGACTTTGATTTGCAAAGTCTTGCCACCAGCATTATCCGGCAAGGCATACAAATGCCTTCCGTACCACTTGTTGCCCAGTATCTCGTTATTGACCGACACCTCCGATACGCCGTACACTTTACCCAAGTCGAGCCAGTGATAACCATCCATGTCGCCGAGTTTCTTTTCATAATACAGGCATCCGGCAAAAGAACGGGTCGATTCATCCCGGGAGAGGTCGAATGGTTGGTCGATATCACGGGTCTGTACCGTACCGTCAAGATGTTCCATACGTAATTTCCATCCGGTAAGCGTAATGGCATTCTGATTTTCAGGAGCGAGCGGAGCTGTGTCGATCAATGGACTTATGTCCGATTTTTCAAACACGATCAATTG
>JBAYRG010000389.1:0-3064 GCA_041676805.1 Proteiniphilum sp. | reverse complement strand
TACCGGGATTAATTGCCTTGTTGATTGTCCCGCAGAAAGAATAATGAATGATCTATATGTTCCGTATACAAGCAAATCGTAAACCTTTTGGATGCGATCATACAAATCAGGAAACTCCAGAGAGTAGGTAATAATCAACAAAAAAGCAGTAAATTTGCAATCTAATTTATAATCAGTTTAAATAATGAAAAAGTTATCTTTTATTTTAGTCGTATTTGCGTTTTTCGCAATCTCCTGTAATAATGCGGGACAAACGCAAAAGAACCAGGATGATAAACAATCCGTGGAAACCATAGTCGTCGCTTTTGACGCTGACTCGATCTACGACATTGCCGAAGCGTATCTCGACAAAGAGATCACCGTAAAAGGATATGTCACCCACACTTGTAAACACTCTGGCAAAAGATGCTTCCTGACCGGGGAGGGACAGAAACAGTCCATCCGGGTGGAGGCGAAAGGAGAAATAGGCGGATTCAACAGGGAACTGGAAGGTACTCAGTTGCAGGTGAATGGAATATTGCGTGAACGCCGCCTCACCCAGGTTGAGATAGCCGATATGGAGAAGAGCACTAACGAGAAACTGATCCAGGAAGACGGTTCGGCAGAGACTTGTGCAGCCGAATTGGCCAATATCAACGAAATGAAAGAGTGGATGAAAGCCCAAGGTAAGGATTACTACTCCATCTATTATATCGACGGATTGAACTATGAAGAAGTTCACAATTAGTCCCAAGGTAAGGAAGTGGATCCGGATCCTCCATCGCGATATCGGTTTCGTGATGGTGGGGTTGTCTCTTGTCTACGGCATCTCAGGGATCCTGCTCACCCACATGAACGGCAAAGATCCCTCTTATAAAGTGGAAGATATAGATCTCACTTTCGACAAAGGATTGACACCGGAAGAGTTCACACAGGCATGGCAATCCGAGCCCGGCAGGCCCAAACTGAATAACGTGGGTGAAGTGCGGGGGAAATACCGGTTAATGCTGCAGGGAACCCTTGGAGAGTATGACCCGGAGACAGGGAACGCCCAATACCAGGTGAGCAAGAAGAAACCGATTGCCTACTGGGTGAACCGGTTTCATTATAACCGTGTCAAAGGATGGATACCCATGGCCGATATATTTGCCGGCTCACTCATCTTCCTCGCCATATCGGGACTCTTTATGGTCAAAGGGAAACATGGCATCGCCAAAAGAGGGAAATGGTACCTGCTGATCGGTATCCTGGTCCCTATCCTCTACATATTGTTAGGAGGATAAAGAGTAGTAGACAACAAAAATTCAATCATTCATGCGCCTTTCAGAATTACAGACCGGACAAAAAGCGTATATCGTAAAAGTAAACGGCAGTGGAGCTTTCAGGAAACGCATCCTCGAAATGGGGTTTGTGCGTGGAGAGGAAGTGAAGTCGATACTGAACGCTCCGTTAAAGGATCCCATCAAGTATGAGATTATGGAATACGAGGTATCGCTACGCCGGAGTGAAGCGGTCATGATTGAAATTTCGATGCTGGCAGGAGATGCACAGAGCGACACCTTATACCGAGAGGCATCATTGTCTGAAGAAAAAATCCCACAGGACAGCGAAGCGGGTCACGATCACGAAACCGATCAAGAGAATGGAATAGGATCCAGAATCCTCCATCATAAAACCGGCACCCCCCATCCCGAGAAAAGAATAAAAGTAGCCCTTCTGGGAAATCCCAATTCGGGGAAGACCACCATCTTTAACCTGGCATCCGGCGCGCATGAGCATGTAGGTAACTACAGTGGAGTGACCGTCGATTCGAAAGAGGGTACCTTACGCCACAACGGCTATAAGTTCACCTTGATTGACCTGCCCGGCACCTACTCGCTGTCGGCATATACCCCTGAAGAGCTGTTCGTCAGGAAACATATACTCGAAGAAAAGCCCGATGTGATTGTGAACGTAGTGTCGGCATCGGCACCGGAGCGGAATCTCTATCTCACCACAGAACTGATTGATTTGCGAGTTCCGATGGTGATCGCCCTGAACATGTATGATGAACTGGAAGAGAGCGGCCGCACCTTCGATTATGAGACATTCGGTTCTTTGATCAATATTCCTATTGTACCTACCGTGGGCAAGCGCGGCGAAGGGATTCCCCAACTACTTGAAAAGGTGATCGATGTCTACAAGCAAGAAGAGTACAACTATGTACAGATTCCCTATGGAAGGGTGCTGGAGAAATCGATCGGCATCATGGAGCGGGAATTTAAAAGTGTGGATCCGAGCCTGTATGCCGGTTGGAATATGCCGTTACGATATATCTGCGTCAAATTGCTTGAAGGTGACAAGGATATAGAGAAGCGTACCCGCACATTGCCGCAACAGGAACAGATCTTCAGCCGCCGGGATAAAGAGCGCGCTTATATCGAAAAATTACTGCGTGAAGATCCTGAATCGGCTTTCACCAACGCCCGGTACGGGTTTATTGCCGGTGGGCTGCAAGAGACACTTACCGAAAAAACCCTCTTCTCCGAAAAGACAAAACTAATTGACGCCTTAGTAACCCATAAATACATCGGATTCCCTCTTTTTTTCCTCTTTTTGTGGGTAATGTTCGAAACGACTTTCCGACTGGGGAATTACCCGATGGAATGGATTGAATGGTTAGTAGCACAATTGGGTAATCTTGTCAGGGGTACCATGCAGGAAGGGCCACTGAAAGCACTGATCGTGGATGGCATTATCGGAGGTGTGGGAGGCGTTATTGTCTTCCTTCCCAATATCGTGATATTGTATCTCTTTATCTCCTTTATGGAAGACTCGGGCTACATGGCGCGAGCGGCTTTCATCATGGATAAGCTGATGCACAAGATCGGGCTACACGGAAAATCATTCATTCCCCTTATCATGGGTTTCGGCTGTAACGTACCGGCCATCATGGCTACACGTACCATCGAGAGCAAGAGTAGCCGCATGATCACCATGTTCATTGTGCCGTTTATGTCATGCAGCGCCCGGCTACCGGTCTATATTCTTTTCGTGAGCGCGTTTGTGCCAAAATATGGAAGCCTGGTAATGCTGGGATTATATG
>JBAYRG010000388.1:0-3065 GCA_041676805.1 Proteiniphilum sp. | reverse complement strand
TGCTTGGTCGGGTGTTGAATTTCTCTGTCGAGAATATGTCGTTTGAATTTGTGATGAGTTCACTCCTGCAATATCTGTTGGGGAGCATCGTCTTTGCCGTGGTTTGTGGTTTGCTTGCCGGCCTGGTTTGCTATACGCTGCTGATAATTTTTCGTAAACCCAAAACGGTTGCGCTATGAGCAGCTTCTTCGTCCATATCTACGACTATTTATCGCAAAAGAGGATTTTGCGGAATAGCCTGATGTTGGGCAGTTTTGCGCTGTTGCTCCTGTTTGCCCTCCAGTTGCGGTTTGAGGAGGAATTCACCCGTTTTTTCCCAGACAATGCAGATTCAAAAACCAATGAACTGGTTTTCCGGAATCTGAAAGTAAAAGACAAGATCATCGTGATGGTTTCCACCCGTGATTCGCTTAGGCAGGAGGAGTTGCTCGATTCTGTCGTGTTGGCCGGTGAGCGGATGAACGAGTTGATCACCTCGGGTGTCGCTGCCGATTATCTGCTCGATATCCTGTCGGAAGTGGGCGGGGATGTGATAGACCGGACAAGTGGATTCCTATATGGACATCTGCCTGTTTTCCTGACGGATGATGATTACCGGAGGTTGGATACGCTATTGACGGCGGAAGCGATAGATGCGCGGATGCGGCAGAATTTCGTGAACCTGATGTCGCCGGCGGGAGTGGCGCTCAAATCGACTATTCCGCAAGATCCGCTTGGTATTGGTGGAAATATGATGCTGGGATTGAAAGATTTTGAGAATATCTCGAATTACGAAATATACGATAACCATATTTTCTCGTCCGACTTATCTACCCTTCTGCTTATTCTTTCACCCAAATATAGCACGGGTGAAACCGGCAAGAATGAGAAGTTGATTACCGAGTTGGAAGAGCTCTCAGCAGAAGTGGAACAGGAGTATCCCGGTGTGCGGGTACAGTTCTTTGGCGGTCCGTCGGTGGCGGTCTACAACGCCCGGCAGGTGAAAAAGGACACCTATCTCACACTCGGTGTGGCATTGCTTATCATTATCGGCTTTATGGGGGTGATGTTCAAAAGTCGGAGCGCGATTCCGCTTTTACTTACGCCGGTGGTTTACGGCGGAGTGTTTGCCCTGGCGATGATATTTTTTATCAAAGGCTCCATTTCGGCCATCGCCATCGGGGTGGGGGCGGTGGTGCTGGGTATAGCATTGAGCTATTCCATCCATGTGATTACCCATTACAACCATGTGAAAACCCGCCGCCAATTGGTCGAAGAGCTTTCCTATCCACTGGTGGTGGGCGGATTTACCACTATCGGCGCATTTCTTTCACTGCTGTTCACTTCATCTGATATGTTGCGCGATTTCGGGTTGTTTTCCGCCCTTTCGTTGGTAGGGACCACCCTGTTTTGCTTGATCTTCCTTCCCCATCTTCTGGGAAAGAAAACCGATTCGCAGACCTCACGAAGAGCATTAAGGATAGTGGAGAGAGTTACCTCCTATCCTTTTGAAAAAAACAGAATCCTATTGGGGGTGATCGTGCTCTTATTTGTTGCCGGGCTTTTCACGATGGGGAATGTGAAATTCGACAGTGATATGTCTAATCTGAATTATGAACCCGCGCATATCAAAGAGGCCGAGCATAAAATGAACCATCTTTTTATGAGGGGCGACCGGCAACAGATTATGTTTGTATCGGTAGGTGAAACAGTGGATAAAGCCCTGCAGAACTATGCCGAAAATAATCAGTACCTTGCTCAATGTAAGGCTGATGGGAAAATCCAGCATTTTGTCTCATCGGAGAAATTGATGATCCCTCCACAGCAGCAACAGGAGCGTATCCGTCGATGGCACAGTTTCTGGACGGATGATAGAAAACAGTTTCTGGAAGATGAAATTGGGAGGAGTGAAGTGAAATATGGCTTCTCACCCGATGCTTTCGAGCCATTTTTCGACTTGTTGGATATGGTATTCGAGCCGTTTTCCCCGGAAGAGCTGGCTGAAAATATTCCTTTTCTGGCAGATTGGATAGTGAGTGACGGCCATTCCCTGATGTGTATCACCCAGGTGCAATTGTCAGAAGATCAGAAAGATTTTGTATATGAGACAATGGGCTCCGATCCGGATCTGGTGATCTTCGACCGGGCGTTCTTTATCAATAAATGGGTCTCGGTGATCAACGACGACTTCAACACCATCTTATTTCTTTCGTCGCTGATTATCTTCCTCGCACTGCTTATTTCGTATGGGCGGCTCGAACTCACGTTGATGGCTTTTGCACCGATGGCGATCAGTTGGGTGATTATCCTGGGGTTGATGGCCATCTTTGGGATCGAATTCAATATCATCAACATTATATTGTCCACCTTTATTTTCGGGTTGGGGGACGATTTCTCCATTTTTATGATGGATGGTGTACAGCAGGAATACCGTACCGGTAAGAAACTGGTCAATTCACACAAGATAGCGATTCTGTTTTCAGCATTTACTGCCACTGTAGGGATGGGCGTGCTGATTTTTGCCAGGCATCCCGCATTGAAATCCATATCCCTGATCAGTATCCTGGGTATGATATCGGTTTTGCTGGTTTCTTATACGGTGGTTCCCCTTTTCTTTCGTATTTTTATCACCCATCCCGCAGGAAAAGGGAATTATCCCTACACCCTTTTTTATCTGATCTCTACCCTGCTTATCTATGTGTCGTTTGCTTTGGGAAGCCTCTTCCTATTTATGACAAGGCTCCTGCTGGCACTCGTTCCTGTTTCAATCAAAAAGAAAAAAGCGCTGTTCAGCCGGATAATCATGTACAACACACGGCTTTTCCTGTCCCTGATTTTTTATACAAGGAAAAAGATCATCAATGAGAGTGGTGAAGATTTGAAAAAGCAGGCTGTGATTGTGGCTAACCATCAATCGATGATTGACATCCTGATCATGCTTTCGCTTTCGCCGAAGATTGTGATGGTAACCAACCGGTGGGTATGGAATTCTCCTGTTTTCGGACATGTGGTGCGTTATGCCGGATTTATCCCTACGCAGGAGGGGTTTGAAAATATGAGTGAAACAGTTCGGGAGAAGGTGGCTG
>JBAYRG010000387.1:0-3119 GCA_041676805.1 Proteiniphilum sp. | reverse complement strand
TGCAATCAATGGCTATCTTCGGCTCATTTGCACGTGGTGAACAAAATGAAAATAGTGATTTGGATGTTTTAGTATTAGGTTTGACACCGTTTTTCGAATAGGTCCTGACAACTCGATGGGTTATTTGGTGTCTTACTTTGTTCGGGTGTCGGAATACCGGAAGAAGATCCTGCACAATCGAGACATCAAAATAATTAAAGTTTCAGTTGTGTATATCAACAAATGTATGTACATTTGTATGTATTAATAATAATTGATATGAAAGTAATCACAACAAGAGAAATAGTCAGAGAAACAAAGACATACTTTGAACTGGCAGAGAAAGAAAGAGTTGCAGTTAAACGAGGTAAGAAATACGTCAATCTCATCGTAACTGATAACCCGGATGATAAATTTGTCAATGAGGATTGGATTAACGAGTTTATGAACATCCCCGAAGAGTATAGGGTGAATCCGTTTGATAGAAGTCCGTCAGGGGATTTATTCTTTGCGGACAGGAGAAATATCGATCACATTGATAAAGCCCGTACAGATCGAACAAAACGGCTTTCTGATGAAGAAAGGAAGAAACTGTTTAGTTTATGAAAGAAGAAAGTATAGAGTACATTTTAGAATATACAGAACAATTCATTGAAGATGTAGAAGTACATAAAAAAACGGGACAGAAATCAATCCTTTCAAAAATCAATTCCCTTATAGACGAAATACAACACCATCCAACAACAGGCACTGGTAAACCTGAAGCTTTAAGAGGGGATCTAAAGGGACAATGGTCGAGACGGATCACACGGGAACACCGGCTAATCTATGAAATTCATGAAGATATTATTACTGTTGTGATGATAAGCGCTGCCGGCCATTATGGTGATAAATGATGTGTACTTTTTTTACACACTAAGCCCTGATGAAAGAAAAATTAATTGACAGACAGACCGCAGAGCATTATTTTGGGGGAGACAATTGATTAGGGCGTTCCGGCTTTGCCGTCGGGCTTTACGTTGCAATCTTTTTAATGCTCAAAAAGGATTTACTCTACAATCCCAAACGCATTCAAGCCTCTTTCAGAGAGAATGGAAAACTACACTATAGAAAATAAAAGGGATCTTTTATTTTCGTTTTCTAATTTTCAAATTGACACCAAATTGTATGGTCGATTATTGAAACTTGCCTGGATGAGTTAATTGACTTACTTTTGAGCATAATAAAAGAAGATGGGGGTTCAAAATAAACTAACGGTTGTTTTTGCAGTCCAATCCATCAAACAAGGCAAAACAACAAAAATGAAGACAATCACATCCATATTATTGGTTTTTCTCCTCTCACTCCCGGGAAATATATTCGCCCAGAACTCTAACGATGCGAAGGCACTATTAGACAAGGCATATACCACTTACGAAACTTCCGACGGTATCAGATTATCATTCAAAGCGACCTTGATTGACAAGGAGGGAGAAGCTTATCTGCCCCAATCAGGCGAAGCCTACATAAAAGGTGACAAATTCAAACTGGAGATGGAGGCCATGGATATCTGGTTCGACGGAAAGACTCAATGGGTATTGATGAAGGATGTGAACGAAGTAAATATCAGTACCCCTACGGCAACAGAAGTGGCCTCCATTAGTCCACTCGCGCTGTTGGGTATCTATAAGAACGGATTTAGGTTGAAAACACCTGCCTCCAAAACAATCAACGGAAGGAGTGCCCACCTGATCGACATGGTTCCCGTCAGCCAGAACAAAGATTTCAAATCCATCACCGCAGCCATCGATAAAGAGAGCGGCCATATCATACAGGTAATCCTCACCATGGCCGATGGGACAAAGAACAAGATCGACATCTCGGGATATAACACCAACCATCAATTCAGCGATACCACATTCAGGTTCGATAAAAGCAACCATCCCGGCGTTGAAATGGTAGATCTCAGATAATTCCATATTTTCCGTTTACTGCAAATAGATTATGTTAATAACCGATGTGGTATATGGAAGAAAAGTCGTAACTTTGAACTAATTAATAATCCACACACTTTCTCCCGGCACAACAGCTGTGGAGGAGGTGCAAAAAATTCAACAATAAAGATGAGAAATAAAACACGTTGCCTGATCATCGGTTCAGGACCAGCCGGATATACAGCAGCTATTTACGCTTCACGAGCCAATCTCGAGCCTATTCTTTATGAGGGGCTGGAGCCGGGTGGACAATTAACCACCACTACGGAGGTGGAGAATTTCCCCGGCTACCCGGAAGGGATCACCGGTCCGGAGATGATGGAAGATCTCAAGAAGCAGGCAGAGAGATTTGGCACAGATGTACGCTCAGGAAGAGCTACTGCTGTCGACTTTTCGGTGCGTCCGCTCAAGGTGACTATTGATAATGAATATGTGGTCGAAGCTGACACTGTTATTATCTCTACGGGAGCATCTGCCAAGTATCTCGGGCTGCCGGATGAAACCAAGTATGCCGGACAAGGTGTATCGGCCTGTGCTACCTGCGACGGATTCTTTTATCGCAAAAAAGTAGTAGCCGTAGTGGGTGGTGGCGACACTGCCTGTGAAGAGGCCACCTATCTGTCGGGGTTGGCAAGCAAAGTCTACATGATTGTCCGCAAGGATTATCTGCGTGCCTCCAAGATCATGCAGGAGCGTGTGATGAACAATCCCAAGATTGAAGTACTTTTCGAGCACAACGCTGTAGGCCTCTATGGTGAAAATGGCGTAGAAGGTGTCCATCTGGCAAAACGCTTAGGCGAACAGGACGAAGAGCGATATGACGTCGCCATCGACGGGTTCTTCCTTGCCATCGGACATACTCCCAACACCGGCATATTCAAGGATTTCCTCAAGACTGATGATGTAGGATACCTTATTACTGAGCATCCCACTACAAAGACCAATATAGAAGGGGTTTTCGCCTGTGGTGACGCAGCCGATCCCATTTACCGTCAGGCAGTCACGGCAGCCGGCACCGGGTGTAGGGCTGCAATAGATGCGGAACGCTATTTGGCGGAAAAAGGATTATAATAACTTTTTTATCCTATACAATAACCGGGAAGGAGAAGAACCTGAGAGTTTTTCTCCTTCTCTTTTTTAACGTTCCATTTTTTTTCATCACGAATA
>JBAYRG010000386.1:0-3129 GCA_041676805.1 Proteiniphilum sp. | reverse complement strand
TGAAATCATGAAATTATGAAATAAATAATATGACAAAAAAACAGAACGATATTTTTGAAACGGCAAAAAGACTCTTCTACAAATTCGGCGTAAAAAAAGTCACGATAGAAGAGATTTGTGAGGAAGCAAATGTCAGCAAGATGACCTTCTATAAATACTTCCCCAATAAAATAGAACTGGCCAAAGCGGTGATAGACAATTACTACTCTTCCGCGTTGGGAAAATATGAAGCAATGATGCAATCAGATATTTCGGCAGAAGAAAAGATCAGGCTGACATTCGAATTAAAACTGGACAATGCATCGGATTTGGATATCGAGTTTGTATCCGAATTGTATAAATATCCCGACGACACCATCAGAGAACTTTTAGAAATGTGGAAGCAAAGAAGTATCGATATCACAAAAAAATGGTTTATCGAAATGCAGCAGAACGGACAAATCATGAAAGAGTTAAGTTTTCCGGTTTTTATGCTATACACCAAAGCCATACAAGATTTTGCTTTTAATGATAAAACGATAGAGTTATTCCGGACTACTCATGAACTGGCTCATATCATTACAAGACTATTTATGCATGGCGTCGTAGAAAACAAAAAAGGACAAAGCTTTAATAAATAGAATTCAGATGTATAGGATGCATATATTATACATGACATTCATTTTCTACACTTCAACAATATTTGCACAAGAAAATGGTCAGGGAATCGAACTGGAAAGTGGCCAACAATTCGTCCAACGATCCAGTCAAGGATCCCATCAAGAAAACAAATCCAAAGAATTTCTGTTTAGCGGACAACTATCAACATGGGGACAATTTACACCGGATATCCCTACAAAAATCTGGATGGGAGGACGCTACATACCTCAATTGAATTTCAATATCCCTTTGAAAAACGATCAATTATTTGATATCGAGGCATCAGCAAATTTATTCGGTGATATAGGGATCCGATCCGGTAATGTCTCCACCGATGGTAAGATTAAACCATACAGGGCATGGGCACGCTATTCATCCACAAGAATGGAAGCAAGGATCGGGCTGCAAAAGATCAACTTCGGATCTGCGCAGATGTTTCGTCCATTGATGTGGTTCGACAGCATGGATCCCCGTGATCCTTTACAACTTACCGATGGAGTCTGGGCTGGACTGTTTCGCTATTATTTCCCAAACAACAGCACCTTATGGCTGTGGTCGCTCTACGGAAATAACGAACGAAAAGGATGGGAAATAGTTCCCGTAACCAAATCATTCCCCGAATTGGGAGGAAGGATACAACTCCCTGTCTCGAAAGGAGAAGGAGCTTTCTCCTACCATTTTCGCAAAACAGATATGGAAATGGGAACCTTTGGGTTAAAAGAAATATCCGAAAACCGCTTCGGATTTGACCTTCGACTGGATGTAACCGTAGGACTCTGGCTCGAGAGTTCATGGACACACTTAAACGCCAGTGCAGGAGAACTCATCAACCAACAAATGGCAACACTGGGAACGGACTATACATTCGATATCGGGAACGGATTGACAACAACATTCGAACAGTTCTTCTACGCTTACAGCCAGAAGGGGATCAATCCTCACAATTCCCTTCATTTTTCCGGACTACATACCTCCTACCCTATCACACTGCTGGACAATCTCAGTGCAATGGTCTATTACAACTGGAAAGAGCAGAATTTCTACAATTTTCTTGACTGGCAACACCAACTCAACAACATCACAATCCATACCATCGCTTATTGGAATCCCCAACAAATCGGGATCCCCTCACAAATGGGCACCTCCCAACGTTTCGCAGGCAAAGGTCTTCAACTGATGGTCATCTGGCATCACTAAGATTGCCGTATCAACAGAATCTTGAATTATTCACCCGCTTTATCCAGCGCCTGTTTTACATCCGCTATCAGGTCATTCACATTTTCGATACCCACGGAGAAACGGATCAGATCGGGCTGTACACCTGCCGAAAGGAGCTGTTCTTCGCTCAGCTGACGATGGGTGTGGCTTGCCGGATGGAGCACACAGGAGCGGGCATCGGCCACATGGGTGACGATAGCGACCAATTGGAGGTTATCCATAAAACGAATCGCGAAATCACGCCCCCCTTTCAATCCGAATGTCAACACGCCACACGAACCGTCAGGAAGATATTTTTGCGCGAGGGCGTGATATTTATCACTCTTCAATCCGCTATAGTTGATCCAGGCAACACGCTCATCATCCTGCAGAAACTCGGCCATCTTTTGCGCATTCTCGCAATGGCGTTGCACACGCAGGTGTAACGTCTCCAATCCCACATTCAGCAGGAAAGCATTTTGCGGCGATTGAATGGCGCCCAGATCGCGCATCAGCTGGGCAGTCGCTTTGGTGATATAGGCCCCTTTTCCGAAGCTCTTGGTATAGGTCAGGCCATGATATGACTCATCGGGGGTGGTCAATCCCAAAAATTTATCGGGATATCTCTCCCAATCGAAATTACCGCTATCGATAATCGCGCCACCGACCGCTGTGGCATGGCCGTCCATATATTTGGTGGTAGAGTGGATCACGATATCGGCGCCCCACTCGAACGGGCGGCAATTGATGGGTGTGGGAAATGTATTGTCCACAATCAGTGGCACTCCATGGCTGTGGGCAATACCGGCAAACTTCTCGATATTCAGCACCGACAACCCCGGATTGGCAATTGTTTCAGCAAACAAAGCCTTGGTATTGGGTCGAAAAGCTTTGGCTATCTCCTCTTCACCGGTATCCTGATTCACGAAGGTGACTTCGATACCGAGCTTTTTCATGGTGACTGCAAACAGGTTGTAAGTACCGCCATAAATGGTGGAAGCACTCACAAAATGGTCACCCGCGCCACATATATTGAAGATGGCATAGAAAGAGGCAGCCTGTCCCGAAGAGGTCAACATCCCTGCCACACCACCTTCAAGCTCGGTGATTTTTGCAGCAACTGCATCATTGGTCGGGTTTTGCAGGCGGGTATAAAAATATCCGTTTTCCTCCAGGTCGAATAGTTTTGCCATCTGTTCACTGGTTTCGTATTTGAACGTGGTACTCTGATAGATGGGCAATACACGAGGCTCTCCTTTTTTGGGATTCCATCCCGACTGCACACAGATTGTT
>JBAYRG010000385.1:0-3137 GCA_041676805.1 Proteiniphilum sp. | reverse complement strand
TCAGTTCCGCAGTTTTATTATCCCATTTATCTGCAAATAATTGAAATACGGGACAGATCAGTAAAACAATCAAAATTATTTTTCTCATATCTATCTTGACTTGAATGGCATGGATGCATTTTCGGGACGAAGATAAACAATTTACCGCAAAATACTCAATATTCCACTCGTTCTTGAGAAATTACGCATTTTGCGTTGCGCATTTTGCGCAATCCAAATAAATGATGTATATTTGTGTGAAATTTAAATAGATATAATAATTATGAATCCATTTTTACTAAATAATTATCTGGGACCCGACTATTTCTGCGACAGACAAGAAGAAACAGAAATTTTATTGAAGAATATAGATAATCTCAGTAATACGGCAGTGTTTTCACAACGAAGAATTGGGAAAACAGCTCTTGTGAAGCACGTTTTTTATCTTTTGAAGAAAATACAGAGTACGATCTATTTGGATATTTTCCCTACCTCCTCCTTAAAAGAATTTACAGATACGTTAGCCACTGCTATTTATAAAGAGTTTCCTATGCACAAAGGTACAGGAAATTTTTTTTGGGAACACTTAAAATTATTACGTCCCGTACTTAAAATAAATGCATTGAGTGGTGAACCTGAATTAACTTTGGATTTCTCTCAACCTGAGCAGGTAGAAAAAAGCCTTCCTCAACTTTTTTCATTTCTCGACCAACAGGGAAAAAAGATAGTGATTGCTATCGATGAGTTTCAGCAGATACTTTCATATCCTGAAAAAAATGTAGAGGCTTTACTTAGAACAATCATACAAAACCTACATAATATTTCCTTTATATTTTTAGGGAGTGACAGCCGGTTAATGATTGAAATTTTCAATAGTACTAAAAAACCCTTTTACGGTAGTACTAAGTTTATAACTATTAATAAGATAGTTGAAGAGGAGTATGGATTATTTATTAAAAATACTTTTAATTCAGCAGGGATAAATATGGATGAGAAAATTCCTGAAATGATTTTGAACCTTACATGTGGACATACATATTATACACAACGTCTATGTCATGAAATTTATGCTGATCAAATAACATTTATAAGAGAAAAAGAGGTAAAGGAAGTTCTTTATAAATTAGTGCAACAGCATGAGGCTGTTTATTTTCAATATAGAAACCTATTGACAAAAACACAATGGAAAACTTTGAAAGCTGTTGCATCGGAAGAAATGGTTTATAAGCCATATTCACAAGAGTTTACAAAAAAATATAACTTAGGGTCTACCTCTACATTAAAACGCAATTTGGAAGCACTCGTTGATAGGGCAATTATTTATCATAACTTGTCTGTGGAAGAGCCTTATTATGAGGTAGAAGATAAGTTCCTAATGCGTTGGCTACAGAATCAATAAGTATTGCTGTTCAGGAAAAAGCTATAAATGATCACATCCGCGAATAATTGAAATGCGGGACAGATCAATACAACAACCAAAATTAAGTTTTTCATATCTATCTTGACTTGAATGGCATGGATGCATTTTCAGGACAAAAATAAACAATTTATTGTAAAATGCTAAATACGCAACTCATCTTTGAGAAATTGCACATTTTGCCAATTTTATCCACTTTATAAGGTGTAGAAAAGAGGTTGTTTTAAAGAAAACAACTTGTAGGAGTGGACGTAACTATTAAAGATAAACTCTAATAACAAAAAATTAATTCACCTCCTTGTAATAATTTTTCATGAGTTATTCTGTTCACATCAATTTTTTCCCCGTTTAACAAAACAAATTTAACGACTTGATCCATTGATTTGCGATTATGAGTAGCAATGGTAAATATTGATTTGCTAAGATGAATAGTTATTCGATCAAATAAAGGCGAAGTCAGTTCATACGTTTCGCTACCGATTAAGAGGGGATAGATGCCCATTGTTCCAAAAATGAACCATGCACTCATAGTCCCATCATCTTCGTCCATTTCAGGTAAATAGCCTTCCATGTGATTGCGAAAAGCACGTCCGTGGAAAGGTTTCGGAAATTTAGCATTTCCACCGTATTTATATGTCATATCTGTGGTAATTAGATTACGCACGATCTGTTGACTTCTCTTTGGACTGCCTAGCAAATTAAAAATATAGGGTGTGTGAATGTCTGGTTCATTTCCCTGATTATACAAATTATTCATGAAAAAATGTGTTAGTTGTTGTTCCAGAGTATCCGAACCGCACCACTCAATCATTCGATCCAAATATGGTGGTGCTGCCCAACGATACTGCCAGCGGGTACCTTGATAGAGACCGCTGCCTTTCATCGTGTCAAAATCGGGCGTGATAAGCATAAACTCTTTTTTCCAAGTGATCTCGAAGATCGAGTCGGCCTGTTCACTGAAATAGTTCGAATCGTCTGTATAGCCCAAGATATCCGCGATATGACCCATTGCCCACAAGTCGTAAGCGCTCTCCATTCGCTGGTCTGGCGACCTCATCGGGAGACTGGCTGCCTCTTCCTTCATCGCTTCGTAGGCGATGGAGAAGTCGATGCCTTCGATCCCTTTTTGGTATGCGTCGAGCAGCATGATCTGCATGTGTTCCGTGCGGACCGTGGGAGTCGACTCGAAAGGGGTGGCCCAGTCTCGCTTTCCCGTCTTGAACAGGTCTAAGGCCGAACGGGCGATGTCGCTCATTGCCTCCTCCTCTAAGATAACCAGCAGGGGGAATTTTGTTCGGAAGGTATCCCACATCGACCACGAGCTGTAGTACCTGAAGTTATCTGCTTGGTATACCACGCCGTCGGTTCCGAGATAGCGTCCATCGGTGGAGGTAACATCCATGGGGCTTAGGTAAATCCTGTAGAGCGAGGTGTAGAAGATTGTCTTGAGCTCTTCGTCGTCCCCCTCGATATCGATCTTGCCTAGTTTCTCTCGCCATAGCGCCATTGCCCGCTTCTTAATGGCTTTGAAACTACTATCTATCTCTTGCTTCGCCTCCTCCCGAGCTGTAATCTGGTCTATGGGAGAGACTGTGATACGGGTTTCAACTTGTTTTATGTTGTCGTTAAAAATGAGGGTTATACTCTTCTCTTCGCTGCTTATTACCTTAAATGGCTGATCGGTCTTTAACTCGAACCACAGCTTGTAGCTGCCTCGGGCGCAGGCGGTAGGGGAGATCAC
>JBAYRG010000384.1:0-3141 GCA_041676805.1 Proteiniphilum sp. | reverse complement strand
GGGCGTCAACAGTTGGTCTAACACCTGTTTCAAATCGGTATCGGTCACTCGAATGGTCACGGCATCGCTAAGATCTACCACCTCTTTGCTGAAAGCAAGGGTGTAATTTGTCTGTTGAGTGATACCTTCCAACACTGTTCTCAGATTTGTCTGGCTGAAATTCAGGTTCACTTTCTGCGCCATACCAATTGCGGTGCTTAGCACAAAAAGCGACATTAGAATCATCCATCGCCTTTTCATTGGAATTTTCCCCATGGTTTGTTCTACTTATTAAAAATTAGACATAAAAAACTTTCACTAAAAATCAGACTATTTGAGTCGCCTTCGCTCCTCCATTTTCAATTCCACATTTAACATGAGTCTCAACAAGTTTAACCTCAGTGTTCGCTTAACGAAATAATTCATCGCCACTAAAATTAACCTACCTCTTTACTTTTTCACTATAGATACTGATTTAACACTTTTGAGAACTTGTTATCGCTTCTTTATAGTAGACACGGACAAAAAGAAAAAGGATGAGTGAAAAGAAAAGAATTATCAGGAGATATACTAAAAAATCCAATATTCTATTTATATTTGTAGAATATAATATAGTTCAGCAATCTTAGTGTGCAAGTATCTACGATTGCGTGTGGCTTTCGTCATATATTATGTATACACAATCAATCGCGTAACACATTTCTATGAAAATAATCTTAATTACCGGAGGTGCGGGATTCATAGGCTCTCACTTGTGTGAAACTTTACTCAATAAGGGCCATCGCGTAATTTGTCTGGATAATTTTCTTACAGGAAGTAAAGATAATATTGCCCATCTTACCAGGAATAATCGTTTTCAGTTATTGGAACATGATATTGTCTATCCCTGCCCTACCTTGTCGGTGGATGAAATATACAACTTGGCTTGTCCCGCATCGCCAGTCCATTATCAGCGTGATCCGATCGAGACAACGAAGATATCGGTCATGGGGGCATTTAACATCTTGCATCTTGCCAGGCAATGCAATGCAAAAATCTTGCAGGCCTCCACGAGTGAGATTTACGGCGACCCGTTAGATCATCCCCAATGCGAATCTTACTGGGGCAACGTGAATCCGGTTGGAATACGTTCCTGCTATGACGAAGGCAAACGATGTGCCGAGACCATTTTCATGGATCACCACCGGAAAGAGAATGTGCGGATCAAGATTGTACGGATATTCAATACATATGGCCCGGGGATGCTGTCGTACGACGGCAGGGTCATCTCCAACTTCATCTTTCAGGCATTACAAAATGAAGACATCACCATTTACGGTGACGGAAGCCAGACCCGCAGCTTCCAGTATATCGACGACCTGATAGATGGAGTGACGAGGGTGATGGCCACCGAAGATGATTTTGTGGGGCCCGTCAATATAGGGAATCCTTCAGAATTCACTATCAAAGAGTTGGCCGAACGTATCATCCGGCTCACCAATTCCCAATCCAGGCTGGTTTATAAGCTACTGCCGGAAGACGATCCCAAGCAGCGCAAACCGGACATCAGCCTCGCCCAAGAAAAATTAAACTGGAATCCCACCGTCACTCTCGACGAGGGATTATCTAAAATGATCACCCATTTCAAAAAAAAAATAATAACCACTTATTGAAATAAGAAAAAATCCATGGACTTCTCGGTATATAAAATATTAATTGTGGACGATATTCCGTCCAATATCTGGTTGTTAAAAGCCATGTTAGAACAATCGGGATTTCAGATCTGCTCCGCAGAGAATTCGGAAGAAGCGCTCGAGCGGCTCAAGAGGGGAACAATCGATTTGATTTTGTTGGATGTCTTGATGCCAGGTGTCAACGGTTTTGAATTGGCGGAACAACTCAAGCATCATCCTGATTACCGGGAAATACCCATTATCTTCCTGACGGCCCTCAATGAACCGGGAGATGTGGTGAAAGGGTTTCAGTTGGGAGCCAACGATTTTATCTCCAAACCTTTCAATAAAGAAGAACTGTTCGTCCGGATTCGCCATCAACTGACTTTGCTCGAAGCAAAAAGAACCATACAGCAACAGACCGGCGAACTCCAGAAGACTATCGCGGGAAGGGATGCGCTCTACTCAGTGATCGCGCACGACTTGCGGATTCCCATGTCTTCCTTGAAGATGAATCTCAATGTGCTTCTCCTTAAAATGGAAGAGTATCAAATCGGGAAACAGGACATATTGGAGATGTTACAGACTGCCAATGAGACCACGGAGCGGCTATTCACATTGCTCGACAATCTTTTAAAGTGGACCCGGAGCCAATTGGGGAGATTGGAGGCGGTCCCTCAAGGCATCTATCTTGCCGAACTTGCCGAAGGTGTGGTGGAGGTCTTTTCAATGGTGGCGGCCACGAAGCAGATCAAAATCAACTTTCAATCCTCGCCGGCAGAAGAGACCGAAGTGCGGGTAGATATCGATATGATTAAAACCGCTATCCGGAATCTACTTAGCAATGCCATTAAGTTCAGTTATAGCGGCAGTGAAATCGATGTGGCGGTGAAATCGAAAGGGAGAGAGGTATATTTCACTGTCATCGACTATGGTTGCGGTATAAAGCAGGAGGAGCAGCACAAACTGTTGGACGTGGCGACCCACTACACCACTTTCGGCACGGAGCATGAATCCGGCTCTGGACTGGGGTTGTTGCTGGTCATGGAATTTATGAAACTAAACAACGGCCGGCTCTTTTTCACATCGAAAGAGGGAGAAGGCTCTACTTTCAGTTTCGTTCTTCCGAAGAAGGAGGGATGATAAATTTCATCTTCAAGGTTTTATATCGAGTGTTACGATCACCGGTTTATGGTCGCTGTACTCCAGATCGGGGGAATAGTAGGTTGTTCCCCTGAACCAGTCGCCGGAATAAAAGATATAATCGATCCTGAATAACTTACAGAGATAGCGGTAACTATATCCATATCCTCTCCCGCATGCGCGGAAACTATCTTCCATACTGCCTTTGATCCTCCTGTAGGCATATGAGGCCGGGGTATCGTTGAAGTCGCCGCACACCATAACGGGTGTGTCGCTTTCATCAATCCACTCCCTGATCATATCCGCCTGGCATGCCCTTATCACCCCATTTTCATCTATCATATCCTTTAATCCGGAAATCTGTGAG
>JBAYRG010000383.1:0-3149 GCA_041676805.1 Proteiniphilum sp. | reverse complement strand
CATATTGCTGTAGTGAAAGGGTGTGATGTGGATCAACCTCGTAACCTGGCGAAATCAGTTACAGTTGAGTAATAGTGAAGCGATATTCTATTCCGATATCGATTTGCTATACTGCTCCTTGAAATTATGGTGCGACTTCATCAGATTGCTCGATTGCAGGGTGATAATCTTCGTTTCATTCACCAGGTTCAGGAAAAGTATACTGCTTCGGGTAGTCGACTCACCCGCTTTAACCCGTTTTATCTGACGTTTGGTCAGTTTCGGATTCAGGTCAAGGATTGCCTCCCTCATATTCACAATCATATTAAACCGGTTATAGTCACCTGACTGTTCCATCCTTTCGTATGCTGCAAACGCATCAGAAAGCATTTTATAGGTAATGATCAGATCTTCGATCTGTTCTTTTGAAAAGGCAGCATGGTTGTTGTCGATATATCGGAAAGCCGCCTCGGAGATCGCTTTCAACGATTTGGTAATTTCGTAGGAAAAACTCACCAGTTGTACATACTCCTGTTCAAGCTCCAATGCATTCATTTGTATCGTTTCGAGGGTGGGTACCACTTCATAATCGCGCTTATCCTTAAATTTCTCATATAATTCGTATGCCTCACCCATCGCTTTCTTGACAAGCTTTCTGTCCTCATCTCTCAAAGCTTCCACAATATTTTTATAGATAAAGAGTGTTTTTTTCAGCATCAGGTGCACTTCATCATCACAGGAGGTGACCAGTTGCTGCTTGCTGGAGAGGATCTGTTGTTGTTGGCGTTCTTTGTTTTTCAACTTAGTATGTAATTTCCCTGATTTAACCAGGATAAAGATTACCAATAACACCATCACAGTCAAAGCGATCTTCCCACCCCACATCAGGAACAGTCCCACAATCATGGAAGCGGTAAATGCCATCAGCGCAGTCAACAGCCATCCCGCCACCACCGTAAGTACCCCATTGATACGGTAGACAGCACTTTCACGTCCCCATGCCCTATCGGCCAGCGAACTACCCATCGCCACCATAAAAGTTACATAGGTAGTTGATAAAGGTAATTTCAATGAGGTTCCGAGAGAGATTAGCATGGCGGCAATGGTGAGATTGACAGATGCCCGTATCAAGTCGAAAGAAGCTTTATTCTCCAGCGGTACCTCTTCAAATCGCCTGTCAATAAAATTTTTTACCGATTCGGGCATCATCTTATCAACCGACTTACTTATATTGAGGCCACCTCTCACTATGCTGCGTGAGAGGGGTGATGAGGAGAATCGTTCGAGCCCCGTCCCTTTCCGGGCAAGATTCACCTCCGTTTCAATAACAGTACGGGATTTCTTGGAAAACCAGAGTGCCAGCACCATAATCACTCCGGCAGCCAACAACCACCAAATATTGGCAACGACCGGTTCCGACAGTTTACCCATATGGAGCAGATTGATATCACCTCCTGAAGCGGCCACTTCCTGGGCTATACGAAATGAATCGTACCCCGCCATCGACACTCCGATAAAATTTACCAGGTCGTTACCGGCAAACGCCATAGCCAAAGCTGCTGTTCCGGCCAACACAATCACCTTCAGTATTTTTACACGGAAGAAATGTTGTAATATCCCCATAAACAGTGTCCATCCGATAAAAGTGTACAGGAGAGTAATTCCCATATTATGTTCCAGATAATCGAGCATATTGCTGCTCACCAGCACACTTCCCTTCAATCCCTTAAAAATGGCGAAGTAGGTGATGGCTGTAAGCGCAATCCCGCCCCAGATGGCGCCCAGATATTTAAACGGTTTGGCATAATTGAAGGAAAATATTAAACGGGAGATATACATAATGCCGCTACCTGCTATAAATGCGATGGCAATAGAGATAAATATACCGCCGATAATGGCCAATGCCTTTCCACTATTGAGATATTCCCCGATCTGTTCACCCGATCCCGAATCCCAGACAGAAAAAAGAGCCACTGCCACTGCCGCTCCCAATAGTTCAAATACCAGGGAAACAGTGGTGGAAGTGGGTAACCCAAACGTATTGAAAAGATCAAGCAATATAACATCTGTCAACATCACTGCCAGAAACAGTATCATAATTGCCGGAAATGTGAATTTCTCCGGATAAAAGATACCACTTCGGGCAATCTCCATCATGCCGCTGGAGAACATCGTTCCGATCATCACGCCTATAGAAGCGACCGTAAGGATCACCCAAAGGGGTACTACTTTTGAACCGATACTCGAATTGAGAAAGTTTACCGCATCGTTTGCTACTCCCACAACAAGGTCTAGTACTGCCAGACCCAACAGGATGATTACAATGATTAAATAAATAGGATCCATTTAATGCCAAATTATTTTGGACACAAAGGTCTCTTATAAATGTTACAAAACGGTTACGATCCGGTTACATTGTTATTAAGATTTGAATTATAATTCCGGAAGACTAAATTCTCCGGAATCTTTGAATTTTGTTCCTTATTTTTGTAGCAGGATGACCTTCAGTTTTTGATCTTTAGTAAGATCGATTTCCGTTATATAGGGTTCGTAAGAAATCAATTCAACTTTCACCTCATATTTACCGGGATTTACGCCAGTGATCGTAAATTGTCCCTCAAGATCGGAATAGTACTTCTTTCCGTCCACGATAATAGCAGCGCCAGCAAGCGTCTCCTTGTTCTTATCATCTACCACTGAACCGGTCAGTTGCAACGCTTTTATATTCTCCACACGGTTGACTGATGCAGTCTCTTTAATTTTTTTCTCGCTGTTATTGTTAGTATTGGTGAAAGCAAAAGCAAACACCGAAATCAATAAAGAACAACCAAATATTAATACAGATCTCATAATAGATATTATTTTATGTACTTAATCTAAAACCATACAAAAATAAGAAGATAACTTCAAACAAGCCGTTACGTTTTGATTAAGATGCTGTTAAGTTTTTGTTTAGTATCTTTTTTCGTCCATTAATTCTCCCGCCTCATTCCACATCCTCCAGATACCGGTCTTCTGGCCATTATAGTAGTTCATTTCATACCGTTGGGTTCCCAATTCATCCCAGATCCGCCATATCCCGTGCTTTTGCCCGTTTTTGTATTCGGCTTCGGAAATCAGTTCCCCCGATATGTCATAATTCCTCCACAAGCCATGCAGTTTCCCGTCTT